>JAGVLR010000064.1 GCA_020054175.1 Candidatus Dadabacteria bacterium | reverse complement strand
GTAATTTGACGAATATAAATATTACGCAATCGCTTGTATTTTTTGGGCGAGAATAGCCAGCTTTTGCAGAGGGGTAAGGGTATATACCCCTTCAAGCCGAAAAATACTCGAAGGGAGCGGGCCTTATAAATAATTTATTTCTTTCCCTGCATGAATTCCTGAAACATGGAGGAGGTGGACTTTAGCTGATCCATCCAGTTGTCCTGTATGGTCTGCATCGTCCGCATGTAGTCGGCGAACTGGTTTCCGGGGAACGAGCCGCCGAGGTTGTAGCGGGCGGGCTCGGTCGACATCATACGGAGCATCCTCTTGGTGGTATCCATTATTGATTCCATGAGTGCTTTCTGAAGCTCGAGTGATTCAAGGAAAAGCTTCTGCTGATAATCGAGGGCAGGCTCGGACATTTCCCGCGCCTTTTTCTGGCTTTCGAGTATGGGCTTCATCATCTTTTCAATCTCTTTTCCCTGGTTCTCCAGGATTTTGAGAAATTCGCTGAAGGGGTTTTCTTTTCCAGCCATTGAACGCCTCCCTGAGCCTGTATGATTACTATTATAATTCGGGGGACGTTTTGTCAACCCGGGCCGGCGACCTATCGATACCGAACTCATAATATCAGGTATGAGGGAGGGCGTATTTCGCGGGCCCGCCGCCCTCCCCTTATATTCGAGTTCTTCCATATTACCGGCCTGTGTCCCATACGGGGCCGACTCCCGAAAGCCCCCTAGCCTTCGAGGATGAACGTAATCCTGACGTGAGCCCTGTACTCGGATACCTTGCCGTCGTTGCCGATGGCGGCGTTCATTTTGGTTACTTCGATTCCGGTGAGGCCCCGGAGGGTTTTGTTAGCCCTTTCGAGCGCATTCTTAACTGCGTCTTCCCACGATTTCTGAGACGATCCGATGATCTCCGTGATCCTTGCGACAGCCATAATCAATACCTCCTTGTGTGGTTTTCACGTCTATTATTACTATAATAAAAATACAAAAATAAAGTCAAGGTAAATTTGCCCCGGAGGGCCCGTTTCCTTACACAAAATTTATAATCATGCTATAATCAATTCCACAAAAATTGAGAGGGTTGGGGAGCTGATAATTTTCTAATGTCAAGGAGGGTTACATGCCTATTGATTTTGAATTTACCGAAGAGCAGCAGATGTTCAGGGATACCATCAGGGACTTCGGTGAAAATGAAATTGCGCCGCTTGTGGAAGAGGCGGAAAAGAACGAAAAATTCCCAAAGCACATATTCCCGAAGCTGGGCGAGATGGGATTCCTGGGCATCTCGTTCCCCGAAGAATACGGCGGCGTCGGGCTCGACAAAATAACGGAGTGCATATTCGCGGAAGAGATGGGCAGGATCAATGCGGGCATCGCCATGTGCGTGAACGCGCACACGAGCCTTTCCTGCGTGCCGGTGTATAAATTCGGGACGGACGCGCAGAAGGAAAAGTATCTCATACCCGGAGTCGAGGGGAAGGTAATCGGCGCGCTCGGGCTCACAGAGCCTGACGCGGGCTCCGACGCGAGGAACATACGCTGTACCGCCGTCAAGAAAGACGGGAGATATATACTCAACGGCGTTAAAACCTGGATAACCAACGGCACCATGGCCGAGTTTGTAATCGTCGCCGCGTACACCGACAAAACAAAGAAGGGTACCGGCATAAGCCTTTTTATCGTCGATGCAGACGCCCCGGGTTTCACCGAAAAGAACAAGATACACAAGCTCGGGCACCGCTCGGCAGACACCGCGGAGCTAGTATTCGAGAACTGCGAAGTGCCCGAGGAGAATCTCCTCGTAGGCGAAGGCGGCTTCAACGGCGCAATGGCTACTCTTTTAGGCGCGCGTATCACTCACGCTGCCAAGTCGGTCGGCCTTTCGCAGGCGGCCTTCGAGTTCGCGCTCCAGTATTCGAAAGAACGCGAGGCCTTCGGCAAGCAGATATCGAAGTTCCAGGCGATAAGCTTTAAGCTGGCCGAGATGGCTGTGAAGATAGAGAGCGCCAGGCTGCTCGTTTACAAGGCGGCGTGGCACTACGGCCGCGACGACAAGGAAGCCCTAAAGACAGCCTCGATGGCAAAACTCTACGCAGCCGATGTGGTGCAATGGGTTGCGACGGAGGCGGTGCAGGTTCTGGGCGGTTACGGGTATGGCGTGGAATTCCCCGTCGAAAGATACTACAGGGACGCCAAGCTCGCTTCCATAACGGAAGGAACCTCCGAAATACAGCACGTCGTCATAGCAAGAGAGCTCGGAATATAAGTCACATTAAAACGGATTCAATGCCGGTGGGGCGCCCTGCCCCGCCGGCTCTCTTGACCTTCTATTTTTTGATTAAACCGCCCTGTTACATATCCTGATGACCGATTCCGATAACAACAAGATTCCCGAAGAAGCTGTTCGCACGCTCGAAGCAGTATGGAGCATTCTCGGCGAGTCCATAGTCGGGGCGTATCTTTTCGGCTCAGCCGTTGTGGGCGGGCTTCGCCCGGACAGCGACGTGGACGTTCTTGTGATCGTCGATCGGAGCTTGACCGACAACCAGAGAAAGACGATTGTCGGAAAACTCATGAATATATCCGGGCGCGTGGGGAGCAGTGCTTCTGCGAGGCCCATCGAGCTTACGATAGTAAACCGGACGGATGTCGTACCGTGGCGCTATCCGCCCGGAAGCGAGCTGGTGTACGGCGAATGGCTTCGGGACGAGTTCGAAAAAGGGCGAATCCCCGGGCCGGCACGCGACCCGGACCTGGCCATCGTTCTTCAGGATGTGAGGGTGAGCGGCGTCGCCCTCTTCGGCCCCGAGGCGTCTGAAGCGCTCGACCCTGTGCCGATGGCCGATATTCTGCGGGCTATGGGCGATTCTCTTCCGGGTTTGATCGATGGCATGAAAGGCGATGAGCGGAATGCTCTGCTTACTCTTGCCCGAATGTGGCTGACAGCGGCTACCGGCGGAATCGCTACCAAGAACGCAGCCGCCGAATGGGCGATAAGCCGGCTGCCCGGCGAGCTGGCTTATCTGCTAGACTCGGCAAGAAGAGCCTATCTCGGAAAGTGCGGAGATGACTGGAAGGCTGAGGAATCGAAGGTTAGGGAGCTGGCCGCTTACATGAGAAAGTCGATAGAGGATTGCCTCGCCGCCTGAAACTTAATTACTCCGACCTGCGGCGTTCAACTCATGCTGACTGTTCGCGCGCGGGGAATCCAACCATGCAATAAAAAGAAAAGCGGAAAGCACCCGATGGATGCTCCCCGCTTTTTTTATTTTTAATGTTGTTATCGGTTTTCCGACAATACCGCGAAGCCTGCTTATTTCCAGGGGGCTGTCATTTCGCCCTTGGACGGGTCCTGGAACTTAAGCCACTTCGAAGAATCGTAGTGGGCCGACGCGTAGCAAAGGATAGCCGTCGTGGCTATGAGCTGCTCGGCGGTCGTTTTCGTTAATTCGGCCCTTTTCTTGATTATGTTCAATATCGGATCCGGTATCTGAATCGTTACTTCTGCCATGTTTAAAAACCTCCTTGGTTTTCTTAGTCGGCGTCGCCGATACCTTTATCTTTCCTGTACTGGTCGAGGACTTCTCTCTTGACCGTCGGAACGAGCTTGAAGTCGCCTTCAGTCGCGCCTGCTGCCGAAGCCTTTACTTCCTCAGCGCTGAGCGGCTCTACCTTCTTGTCGACGGCGTTGACGGGGTTGTCAAGCTGCGAAGGGGTGAGCTTCCAGTCTGTGAGGGCTTCTTCGCCGAGCCCGAACCTGATCGTGAGTTTGTTGATCTCTTCGAGCCTGCCCGGCGTCGGTCCTGGCTGCTGGATCATCTTGAGCTCTTCCAGCAGTTGGACAGTCTTTGGATCCCTTTCGAATGGCTGTCCTACTTTACCCTTGTAGAACATGGTTTCGAACGGGGGGCGTCCCCTGGTGCCGCCGCCGTCGAGGTTCTCGGACGGATAACCGACTGTCATCAGCCAGCAGAATACGTAGGACGGTGGGAGGTTGAACTTGTCCTTTAGGTTACGCCTTGCGCCGCCGCTTGCGCCGTTGAGGCAGCAGCCGAGGCCGAGAGAGGTAGCGGTGAGGATCGAGTTCTGGATCGCGTTACCAAGGTCGATACACGCGAGCCTGTGGAGAACAAAGTCGGGGAGAATCGCAGGCAGCGGGAAGAGCCTGTTAACGCGGTCGTATTCCCAGCCGTGAGCCTTATCGAGAGCGCCAGTCCTCATAAGGTCGTGGAGCTGCTGTCCCTGTGTGTCGTATGCCGACAGGTCGTAACACCAGAAAATAAGAATCGGAGCCATCTGCGTTGTGATCTGGCTCCAGTCGGAGATGAATTCCCATATTTCAGGGTCTTCGTCCCTGTACACTACTATAGCCCTCTGCCCGTTGAAGTTACCGGCGGAAGGGGCAATCCTCGAAGCTTCGAGCATCGCCTGAACCTTCCACTTTTCTACGGGTTTATTAGGTTCATACCACCTAATCGACCTTCTAAGACCAATGGCTTCAAACGTATCGAGCACGTTTACGTCACTGGCTTTTGGAAGATCGTCAGTTATTAATTGACTCATTGCGGCCTCCTTATGCAAATTATTGTTTTCTTACCAGACGAATAACCATATTATTATTTCCGAAAAAAAAAGTCAAGTAATTCGCATCGTAAACGGCCTTAAAAGTTAATAAACCGCGTCGCCGGCGCCGCTCCGGGGAGACGAGGCGCTACCGGGATGAACGCTGGCTCCGGCGAAGAGTCGAAAAACATTCTGGAAAGGCTCCGCTAAAACAGCTTATTTATTTTATGGGGGGCGGGTTGAAAATCGGCTAACCGATTACTATTATTAGGATAACGGCTATTTACTCTCAGCCGTTAAACCAACCGTGGAGATTAAATAATCTATGAAATTCGATAAGTTAACGATAAAGGCGCAGGAGGCCGTTTCCGAGGCACAGGCCCTTGCGCGTGAAAACAGCAACCAGGTCATCGACATTCCTCACGTTCT
>JAGVLR010000174.1 GCA_020054175.1 Candidatus Dadabacteria bacterium | reverse complement strand
CGACATATCGTCGCCGGCGATTGTAGTCACGGGCGAGGTCGTCGGGCTTTCGGACGTTATTTCGTGGTACGAGAAGAAGCCCCTTTTCGGAAAGAGGATAGTCGTCACCCGCCCGAAGGAGCAGGCGCGTCCGCTGTCGTCGCTCTTCGAAGAGATGGGGGCCGAGGTGATAGAATTCCCCGCGATAGAAATCGCGCCTCTCCGGAGCTACGCCGCGCTCGACAAGGCGATGGACAGGCTCGGATCGTACGACTGGATTATATTCACGAGCGTGAACGGCGTCAGGGGATTCTTCGAGAGGCTCCGGTTTTTAGGGCGCGACGTGAGAGAGATGCACGGGCCGAGAGTAGCCGCAATCGGTGAGGTTACAGCAGAGGAATTAGGCGCGCGCGGGATAAATGTCGACATGATGCCCGACGACTACAGGGCCGAAGGTCTTATCGAGCTTTTTCGCGGAAGGGACGTTAAAGAAAAACGCATTCTGATTCCGAGAGCGAAAGAGGCGCGGGAAATACTGCCCGAGAGCCTTCGCAAGATGGGAGCAAGCGTAGACGTCGTACCCGTTTACGAAACTAAGAAGCCAGGGAAGGCGAAGACAGCCGCTCTCAGGAAGGACATCTCCGAAGGACGGATAGACGTTATCACCTTTACGAGCTCGTCCACTGTCAGGAATTTCCTCGAGACCGTGGGAGAGATAAAAGTCATTGGCGAGAGACCGGTATTGGCCTGCATAGGCCCCGTTACGTCGAAGACGCTCGCCGACCTGGGCCACGAAGCCGGGATAGTGCCGGCGGAGTACACCGCCGCCGGGCTCGCGGAGGCTGTCGCCGATTACTTTAAGAACCGGAAATAAATCCTCAGGTTCGGACCCTACACCTCCGAAACTACTTGATAAGACGCCCGGTTCAGTAAAGCCATTCATAAACCATTCTCCAAAGAGCTTCCGGTTCGTATTGCAATACTCCAGCATCATGTAATATATTGCTAACCTATGCCAAGATTTCCCCTCCCCTCCCGGGGTATCGAAGACGAAAAGGCCGTTATAAGCGGCACCGATTTCAGGCACATGGTCAAGGCGCTCAGGCTCGGCGTCGGGGACGAGGTTACGCTCTTCGGCGAGGACTCGCGGGAGCACTACGGGGTTATATATTCCGTCGGGAGCCGCGAGCTTATAGTCGACATAACCGGCAGCCGGCTTATCTCCGCCGATCCAGTAATCGACATAACGATACTCCAGGGCCTTCCCAAGGGGGAAAAGATGGATTACATCGTCGAGAAGGCGACCGAGCTCGGGGCGTCGAGGATAGTGCCCGTCGTCACGGAAAGATCGCAGGTTCGAAAAACGGGAAAGCACCAGAGGTGGGAGAGGATCGCCCTCGAAGCGTCCAAACAGTGCGGGCGCGCGAAACCGACTGTCATCGAAAGCACTTTAGAGTTTAAAGAGGCATTATTATTCAAAAATGAGAGCGACTTGGCTATAATACTTCATGCCGGGTCGAGCTTATCCATGAAAGAATTTATAAGGAATACTTTACAAGATGCCAAGAATATTATAGTATTGATAGGACCGGAAGGTGGATTTTCGCAAAACGAAGTCCTCCTTGCTATTGAAATGGGTTTTACATCCCTGGGTCTGGGTCCCAGGATTCTCAGGACGGAGACCGCTAGCCTGGCGGCTCTTTCTATAATCCAATTTCAACATGGAGACTTGTGATCACAATCGCAGTCTCCGTGTAACTTCCACAAGCTCTTCCTTCATCGATTCCCTCAGCTTATGGTATCTGTCCTCGCTGATTTTTCCCGTTTCGAATTCGTCGTCGAGAGCGGCTATGTCCTGTATGAGGCGGCTCCGCTTGTCGAGGAGATCCTTCCTTTCACGGGCTCCGGAATCCTTACGCTTTTCCGCGCCGCCCTTCCCCATCGAGGAATAAAGTATCCCGATGCCGATGAGTAGCAGCACCAGACCGAGCGCCGCCCACTTGATGTAACCCGTGAGATAAGCCGCGATACCCCCGGGAGCTTTGAATTTTACCGTTATCTTGTGGCCGGGCTTTAAGTCCTTCCCCTGCCACTTCGTATAATTGACGTTCTCCATATTTACCGGCTCGGGGTCGGCGGTAAGTCCGCCGGATACGTCGACGCCGTCTTTGGTTTCCGGTATGAGGAGGAGGAAGCTGTCGGTCGGATAGATGATGTTCTTTTCCACTATTACCGCGTCCGTGGAAGACTTGGGCATGCTGTAGGCGAATATGACCCTCTTTTCGCCCGGCATGACACTTTCTGTATCGGAGAAACCTGTCTCGGTCGTAACGACCGACTCGGGGTCGAGGCCCTGCATGAACGTTACGTTCGACGCTTCCGCGGGAATATCGAACTTGAGTGATTCCTTCCGGCCGTCGCCGAGGTCCGCAGAGCCGACGAATATCCTGTCGCCCGGGTTATTGAATATGATTATGTCGCCGACATTGAGGCCGTTTTCCGAAACCTCGAAAATCGTGTGCTCCTCGAAAACCGTTATGCCCGGATCGTCCATCGTAGGCTCGAACACCGGAAGATCGAGCGTCTTCACGTCCTCGCCCGGAGCGAAGACCATTTTGTCGGTAGCGTATTCCGCGCCGTCGAAGGCGAGAGACAGAGAATAGCTCCTGTCCCAGGCGAGCTTCTCGAACCTGAACGTGCCGTCGGAAGACGTCTCCGCTTCTTCGGCGCCCGTTTCGTTGTCGCCCATGAAGGCCTTCAGCGAGACGTTAACCCCGGCCACCGGAACGTCCGATGTTTTGTTCAAGACCTTCCCGGTTATGATGCCGCCTTCGGGGTTCGT
>JAGVLR010000034.1 GCA_020054175.1 Candidatus Dadabacteria bacterium | reverse complement strand
GAGAAGGACACGGCCGTGTTCAAGGTGCTCTGCCAGAACCTTACGCTGTGCAGCTTTCTGGATAAGGCGACGCTCATGTGCCTGGATTACGCGCAGGCGCTCAAGGCGCTTTCAGCGAAGGGCGAAGCGTTCGATATAATATTTATAGATCCCCCGTATCCGCTTTACGCGACGCTCGAAGTGAAGGATTTCATAATCGCGGCGTCTTCAGTGCTTTTGCCTTCGGGGCTTATGATTATAGAGCACGACCACAGGATAGACGACGCGCCGCCGGGCTTCGACAGGTTCACTAAGCCGTTCGGCGGAACGCACGTCAGCTATTTCAGGAGGAGCGGTGAGGAGAGATGAGCAAGTCAGCCATATATCCGGGTTCGTTCGACCCGTTTACTAACGGCCACAAAAACGTGATAGAGCGCGGCGTAAAGGTGTTCGACGAAGTCGTCGTCGCCGTGGCTCACAACACGTCCAAGAAGACGATTTTTAGTCTCGAAGAGCGCGTAGATATACTGAACGAGATATTCAAGGACAGGGCCGACGTCAGGGTCGATTACTTCGAAGGCCTTCTCGTCGACTACGCGAAGAGGATGGGGACGAACATAGTTTTAAGAGGGATGAGAACGGTTTCCGATTTCGAATACGAGCTTCAGATGGCGCTTGCGAACAAGTCGCTGAGCCAGGAGCTCGAAACCGTGTTCATGGTTACGGACAGCGAATTTTCTCACGTAAGCTCGTCCGTCATAAGGGAGGTCGTCTCCCTCGGCGGCTCCGCCGGTAAGATGGTGCCCGCAATAGTTGAAAAAAGACTCAAGGAAAAGTTACATAAACGCTAGGAGGACGAAGCCCACATGAAGCTTTCTGCCCGTGCTAACAGGATTCAGCCGTCGGCAACGCTGGCAATAACCGCAAAGGAAAAGGCCTTAAAGGCCCAGGGTATAGACGTCGTCGGATTCGGCGCCGGCGAGCCCGATTTCGACAGCCCGGATTATGTTAAGGAGGCCGCAGTCGAGGCCATAAAGAAGGGCTATACCAAGTACACCGCCGTCGGCGGCATAGATCAGCTGAAGGACGCGATAATAGAGAGGATGAAGCTCGACTACGGTCTCGAATACCAGAAGCCGGAGCTAATAGTATCCTGCGGCGCGAAACACACCCTTTTCAACCTCACGCAGGCTATCATAGACAGCGGCGACGAGGTTATAATCCCCGCGCCGTACTGGGTTTCGTACCCCGAGCAGGTGATACTGGCCGAGGGAAAACCGGTCATACTGGAGACACGCGAAGAGGACGGCTTCAGGATAGACCCGGCAGAGCTCAAAAAGCTCATCACGCCGAAGACGAAGGCCCTCGTTCTCAACTACCCGTCGAACCCGACGGGCGTAACCTATAGCGAGGACGAACTCAGGGCTATCGTGGACGTCGCGATGGCGGCCGGCATCACGATAATCTCGGACGAAATATACGACAAGATAATCTACGACGGGAAGAAGCATACCCCGGTTGCGTCCCTAGGCGAGGATGTGAAGAAGGCGACCATACTCGTTAACGGCACCTCGAAGACCTACGCAATGACCGGATGGAGAATCGGTTTCGCCGCCGGAGATAAGGGCGTGGTCAAGGCGATGGGCGACATGCAGGGGCAGTCGACCTCGAACCCGACTTCCATATCGCAGTGGGCGGCGGTGAGCGCGTATGCGAGCCCGCAAGACCTCATCGTTCAGAGGACGGCCGAATTCGAAAAGAGAAAGACCTACATCGTCGACAGGCTTAACTCGATTCCCGGAATAAAGTGCGTGAGCCCGAGCGGGGCGTTCTACGCGTTCCCGAACGTCTCGGCATTTTACGGGAAATCCCACAACGGCAAGACAGTAAACAGCTCGCTCGACTTCACCGAATTCCTCCTCGAAGAGGCCAAGGTCGCGGTCGTTCCCGGCGATTCGTTCGGCTCCGACGCACACGTGCGTTTATCCTTCGCCACCTCGATGGAGAATATCGTCAAGGGGATGGACAGGATAGAGGAAACCGTGGCGAAGCTCGCCTGACGGCGTTTCACCTATAACAATTCGAATACACACGGCCCCGCAAATGCATTATCCTAGTGCATATGCGGGGCCTTTTTATTTTCGAGGCTCCGTGCGGCGGAAGGTTATGGAACGCATACGTCTCGGAATATCTATTTCGCTCACAGGGAGCTACTCTGTTCAGGGCGTCGAGAGCTTCAGGGGGCTTACGCTCTGCGTCTCGGATGTGAACGAGAGGGGAGGGATGCACGTCCCCGAGCTCGGAGGCAGGGTCCCCGTAGAGCTGGTTCACTTCGACGACGAAAGCGACCCGGACGAGTGCCGGCGGAACGTCGAAAAGCTCCTCAAAAATGAAAAGGTCGACATTCTGCTTGGCCCGTATTCGAGCTCGCTCGCGCTCGCCGCGGCGGAAGAGGCGGAGCCGCGGGGCGTTACGCTCTGGAATCACGGCGGCTCGACGGACGAGATGGACGAGAGAGGATTCACGTGCCTCGTAAGCGCTATCACGCCCGCGAGCGTTTATTCGCG
>JAGVLR010000032.1 GCA_020054175.1 Candidatus Dadabacteria bacterium | reverse complement strand
CGTGAGGGAGAGGTTCAGGAACCTCATGATTGCGGAGGGATTTCCGCAGGACGTCGTCGATGCCGTTATAAGCGCGGGGTTCGGCGATATAGTCGAGACGAAGAGGAAGATAGAGGCGCTCGCCGAGTTCAGGAACGCGCCGGATTTCGAGGCGCTCGGTATTGCCTTTAAGCGGGTCGTGAATATCGTAAAGGGACAGGAGGGGGGCGAAGTGAAAGAGCCGCTCTTTGCGGAGCCGGTCGAAAAAGAGCTGTTTTCTTCTCTCGTGTCCGCGCGGCGCGGGGCCGGGGAAAAGATTTCGAAGAGGGATTACAAAGGGGCTCTGGATGTTATGAAGGGCCTCAAGGAGCCCGTCGACAGGTTTTTCGACAACGTTATGGTCATGGACAAGAACGAGGATTTGAAACGGAACAGGCTTTCGATGCTCCGGGAAATCAGGGAGCTGTTTTTCACTATCGCCGATTTCTCGAAGCTGAGTACCTAAAAATGAAAACAACGGACTTAACCACGGGTCTTTAAATCAAACTCAATAGCAGAAGGAAGCGGCAATGAAGAAATTCGTATATCTGTTCGGAAACGGAAAGGCGGAAGGTAAGGGGGATATGAAAGACCTCCTCGGCGGAAAGGGCGCCGGCCTCGCCGAGATGACCCGGATAGGGATACCCGTGCCTCCGGGATTCACGATAAGCACCGAAGCGTGCAAGGAATTCTACAATAACGGCAGGCATTTGCCGCCGGGGATTGTAAAAGAGATAGAGCAGAACCTCGGCAAGCTCGAAAAACTCATAAACAAGAAATTCGGCGACCCTGACAATCCTCTCCTCGTATCCGTCCGCTCGGGGGCGAAATTTTCCATGCCTGGAATGATGGACACGATCCTCAACCTAGGCCTCAACGACGAAACGGCCGAGAGGCTTTCACAGAAGACTGACAATCCGATATTCGTATGGGACGCCTACAGAAGGCTCGTCCAGATGTTCTCGGACGTCGTCCTTGAAATAGACAAGGAAGAGTTCGAGCACATATTCGGAGAGATCAAGAAAAAGGAGCGAGTGAAGGACGACAGCGGGCTTACGCCGGAAATCCTGAGGGAAGTGATAAAAAAATCGAAGCAGCTCGTGAAGTCAAAGACTAAAAAGGACTTCCCGCAGAATCCTCTCGATCAGCTTTACATGGCGATAAACGCCGTGTTTCTTTCGTGGAATAACCAGAGGGCGATTTTCTACAGAAAACAGTACGGAATACCGGACGATATAGGCACCGCCGCGAACGTGCAGGCAATGGTGTTCGGGAACATGAGCGACGACTCGGGAACAGGGGTCGGCTTTACGAGGGATCCCGCGACCGGCGAAAAGAATCTCTACGCAGAATGTCTCATGAACGCCCAGGGCGAGGATCTCGTCGCGGGAATAAGGACGCCGAAGCACATAGACGAGCTTGCACGCGAGCTTCCGAAAGCCTACAAGGAATTATTAAAAATAGCGAAGATCCTCGAAAACCACTTCAAGGACATGCAGGACTTCGAGTTTACTATAGAAAAGGGAAAGCTCTACTTCCTTCAGACGCGTAACGGAAAGAGGACCGGCCTCGCCGCCCTCAGAATAGCCTACGATATGGTTAAGGAAAAGCTGATATCGAAGGAAGAAGCGCTCACGAGGATAGAGCCCGAGCACCTGGAGCAGTTTCTGTTTCCGATATTCGACCCCATAGCCAAGGAGCAGCAGAGCGAAATAGCGAACGGCCTTGCGGCCTCGCCCGGAGCTGTATCCGGAAAGGTGGCCCTCGACGCCGAGACCGCTGTTAAGATGAGGGGTGAGGGGTATAAAGTGATACTCGTCAGGAAAGAGACGAGCGCGGACGACATAAAAGGAATGGCGGCGTCCGAAGGTGTGCTCACCGCGAGGGGCGGAAGGACGAGCCACGCTGCCGTCGTCGGAAGGCAGATGGGGAAGGTTTGTATAGTCGGGGCCGAGGACATATCCATCGACGAGAAAAAGAAGTGCTTCCACTCGGGCGAGTTTAAGGTGAAGGAAGGAGACTACATATCGCTCGACGGATTCGAGGGGAAGGTATATTCCGGCCACGTTCCCGTTATACCATCGGACATAATACAGGTCGTCGAGGGCAAGCTGAACGCCGAAGATTCGGACAATTACCGGATATTTTCCGCGATACTTGGCTGGGCGGACAAGATAAGGACCATAGGCATCAGGACGAATGCCGACACGCCCGAGGATACGAAGATCGCGTACAGGTTCGGGGCTGAGGGGATAGGGCTCTGCAGGACGGAGCACATGTTCTTCGCCAAGGACAGGATAGGAATAATGCAGGACATGATCCTCTCACAGACGCCGGAGGAGAGGAGCAAGTATCTCTCGAAGCTTCTCCCGATGCAGAAGAAGGACTTCAAGGAGCTTTTCAAAAACATGAAGGGATACCCGGTTACTATAAGGCTTCTCGACCCTCCCCTTCACGAGTTCTTGCCGAAGCCCGAGGAGCTTAAGCTGGAGATAAAGGAGCTAGAGCATAAGAAGGGTTCATCCAAAGCTATCGAGAGGAAAAAGCTCCTTCTCGAAAGGGTGGAGGAGCTTCACGAATTCAACCCGATGCTCGGCCTCAGGGGCTGCAGGCTCGGCATACTCATCCCGGACATCACGAGGATGCAGGCGAGGGCTATAATGGAGGCCGCGCGCGAGGTTGCCGAGGAGGGCGAGAAGGTGCTGCCCGAGATAATGGTGCCGCTCGTGTCGATGGTTACCGAGATGAAATCGCAGAAGGACGTTAT
>JAGVLR010000068.1 GCA_020054175.1 Candidatus Dadabacteria bacterium | reverse complement strand
TACCCCATCGGTTTGAAGTCTGGCGACGTATTCCAGGTCTGCAAATCGGGGTTAATAGTCTGCCCCGTGATCATATCCATCTGCGACGATACGAACGTCGTCACGACAGTCGACACGCCCGACGGCCTCGGTTTTAAAGCCGTCTCACCCGGAACGACTCTCTGCTCCGCCGGCTCCGGCGTCGGCCCCCGCCGCTTCTTCCGCATCACAGTACGTTGAGCACGCGAGCGGTGGTCAGGGAGCGGTGACTTTAACCACTCCCGTCATTGATTCGTGTCGCCTGCAAAAGTATGGGTACTCGCCCGGCTCCGTGAACTCGAAAGACCACTTCTGCCCCTCGGTGAAGAAGCCCGAATCGAAAACGCCGCCAGGCTTTCCCGGTACGCCGTTCGTCACGCTATGCTCTATCGCGTCCCCGTTCGTCCAGACGACGGTTGTACCCGCGGGCACTTCGAGCACCTTCGGATTAAACGAGAAGAGCTTTATCGAGACCTCCGCCGTATCGTCGGCCCGCGCAGACGAGAGCATTGCAGACGAGAGCATTAATGGAAGCGCGAAAAGAAATATTAGCAATGCATAAGGACGATGTTTCATCTTCTCCGCCTTAATGAGGGCGGGCGTCACCCGCCCCCTCTCATTAGTCGGAAATCATCAATTCTGAAACTTCTCCGGGAACTGCTTCACGATAGCTTCCGCGTGAGCGTCTGCTATAGCCTGCATATGCCCGGCGGCAGCTCTGAGATCCGTATACGCCTTCGCGTCATCCCCGGCGGCCTGGTCGTCTATAACGAGGAGAAACGACTTGCCGTGCTCTTCGACAAGCGCGGTCACAGTGTCAGCCGGCAGCGACGGGCTGGCCGAGTGTATGAACGCGCCGAAGTCCTTCGCATAGGCCATAAGGTCGTCCATTGCCTTCTGCTTCTTCGCGGCATCGCCCGCGGCGGCAGCCTGCGTGTAATCGACGAGGAACCCTATATGCTTTCTCCAGAGCGGCAGAAAAGCGTCGGCCGCGGCCTGTCCGTAAACAGAGCCGTTAGCGGCCGCCAGCGCCTGCGAATTGAGGTCGAGCGCCGCAGCGGCAGCCTCGAACTCCTGCTGGTTCCCGTTAAGTGCGGCGTTGGTAGCCATCGCTCCCAGGTACACGTGCTCTGCAAGAAGAAGGTTGAGCGTCTTCCGCAAAGCGCACGCGCTCGTCGCGGACGTCGGCCCCATGCCCGCCATCTCCTTACCCTTCATCATCATCTTTTCCTTCACGTCCTCGTGCTGTGCATACCCGGGGACAGCGGCGAACGCCGTAAAAACAGACACAACCGATAAAAACGCAAACAGACGTACAGATCGACTCATTACATACCTCCCTTGACTGTGCATTTGACATACATTGCATATGTATATACATATTTATCTATCATGCATATACATACATTGTTATCATGTACATAGATACACTGCACGGTATGCATAAGCAAGCAAAATATTATGGATCCGTACGATCAGAATATTCGGCTTTCGCCGCGGTATCTTAACGTGAGCCAGTTCTCCCGCTAATCGCTCCGTCGAGCGACCATTTCCCTCCGCCGCGAATTAGCACTATCAGCGCCAGCCCGAGCGCGAGCAGGTGATACTCGAACCCCTCCCCCGCCGCCGTGCCGGACCAGTTCATGAAGAACCCGAACTGCGCGTGCACAGTAAGCACAGCCCCGAGCATAACGAGCCCGACGCCCAGCGCCGAGAAGCGGCTGATCAGCCCCGGTATCAGGAACAGCGCTCCGAACGATTCCGCCAGTATCACGAGCACCGCAACCGGCGCGGGAATCCCCATGCCGGATAAGGCTCCGACAGTAGCAGAAAACCCGTACCCCCCGAACATCCCAAAAAGCTTCTGCAGCCCGTGCGGCAGTATCACCAGCCCGAGCACAACCCTCGCAATCAACGCCGCCCCGTCATTCACATCCGTCCCGATCAATCTCCTTATCATATTCCTCTCCTTATTTTTCATTTTTCGTATTTGGCCACATTGCTTCTGACAACATTTCGCTCCCGCAGGATTGCAACGTAACGCGCCGATGGCATCTCCTTTTTATCCCCTCTTAAAAAAGGCCTGTCACGGCACTTGTCGCGGCGCAGCACTGCGAAGCCTGATAGGTCAAGCTGTAGCCGGACCGGAATCCACTTCCACCTGTTATGCATCATCAACTCTTCGCAACTTCTTTTTCCATAATATTGCTAGCCGTGTAAGCGGCGAAGCAATACATTTCCGGGCCGTCAAAATTGGCGTTAAGAAAATCGAGTGAATGAGCGTTAAAAATCCGAGCAGGGGATGGGGAAGGTTGAGGATTTAGCGAAAGAACGATGATTTTTAGCACAATTTTGCCCCGGCGCACCACGTGCGCAGGAAATCGATGTAGCAGCGACGGTGCAATTGCCAGCCGACGCGCACAAGGGGATTCAATGCTGAGCATTAGCTACGATTGAAAAACACACATTGTGTGCTTTTCATCAAGGAAAAGTAGAATCCTTTGCCTTTAATCCTCTCCCCTTAAAAAAAGACCTGTCCGGCGACTTATCCGACGTAGCTTTCTAGTCGGTCGGAGCTTTAGCGGAGTCCGAAGCGAAGTCGGAAGCCTTGGCAAAGACGGAGGGGTCTGGGGGGATTTGGATTTTCCCAGGCCGTCATTCCCGAATGCTGTTATCGGGAATCCAGCCTTTGTCTTTTATCCCCCCTTCCGCGCCTACCTCTCCAGCTCAAGCCCCGCCTCGACCCAATCCTGCTTCCCGCCCGCATACTCGTAAACGTTCGTATACCCGAGCGCCTCAAGCTCTCCCGCCGCTTTCACAGAGTTCTGACACGCCTCGTTCGCACAGTAAACGACGATCTTCGCATCCTTGTCCGGAAGAACCTCCCCCGCCCTGTCCCTGACTTCCGGATAATCGAGCTGTATCGCGCCGGGCAGATGCCCGTCCTTCCAATACCTTTCCGCGAGCGCTTCGACAATCGTCACTCCCCCGCCGTTTTCCAGGATCCCCTTTATCTCTTCTCTCGAAATATTCTTCATGACAGCCTCCTGTATGCATTTATTGTAGTTGCTTTTGCAACTATACTGGTTATGATGGTTGCAATTGCAACGAGGATTCCGATTATTTTCAGGAGTGATAAATTCATTCAGAAAGCCGGAACCCTATGACGGTCCGGTTGTGAACGGTGTAGCAATATCAGGCGTTTAGTGGCATAATCAATAAAGGTGAGCGGCATATTATCCGCCGCCCAGAGAGAGGCCCATGCCCCTTCCGGAAAGCGTCACATCGATACTCGAGCCCGCTTTTCTGTGCTTCATCCCCATCTTCGTCGCGATAGACCCCATCGGCATAGTCCCCATGTTCCTGTCTATAACGCGCGGCCACGAGAGCAGCGACCGCCGGAAGATCGTCCTCAGCTCCGTGCTGACGGCAGCCGTCATCGGCGTCATATTCGTCCTCGCCGGGAAAATCATCTTCGAGCTCCTCGGCATCACGATACAAGACTTCGCCATCGCCGGCGGCGCGCTCCTCTTTATCCTCTCCATAATCGACCTCCTCTCCGACGGTTCCGCACGCACACACGCCGCCTCGGCCGACGCGCTGGGCGTCTTTCCTCTCGCAATCCCCCTCATCGTCGGCCCTGCGCTCCTGACGACGCTCATCATCCTGGTCGACAGCTACGGCTACGTCCCCGCCCTTCTCGCCTTCTTTATAAACCTCGCCGTCCTTTTCGTCTCCCTCTTCAAGGCCGACCTCATCCTCCACATCCTCGGCGACAACGGCGCCCGAGCCTTTGCCAAGATCATGAGCATACTCCTCGCCGCAATCGGAATCATGATGGTAAGAAGGGGAATAATGGAGCTGATCGCCCTCGCCGGCTAGGAGCTGCATTTGTCATTGCGAGGGAGCGCCTTCCCCGACCGCGGCAATCCTCTTGTTAATCTGTCATCTCGAACTACGATTCCGACCGAGCGAGGAAGCACGCCACGCGTGCGGGAATCCGAAGTGGCAACGCATTGCTATCGCCACCCGCCGCGCTTCCGGCGAATGAACCTCCGAACGCGCTACGTCGAGAAACACACTACGTGTGTGTCATTCCTAACGGTTCCGAGCGAGCGAGGAATCACCTCATTTCCATCATCCTGAACTAGTTTCAGGATCTCATTTTTTTCTGTCATTCCCAACGGTTTCGAACGAGTGAGGAATCGGACGCCGTTCATTTACGCACAAGCGCTTATCCAGTACCGCTCCAAACCTGCCTTCTTTAGTATCAAGGCCTGTACCTGCCGCGGCGAAGCCTGCAGGCGAAGCCGGGTCGGGAATCCAGCCTTTGCCTTTCCTTTTTATGCCCCCCTTAGGAAAAGGGGGTCAGGGGGGATTTATTCTTTAATTCCCCTCCCCCTGTTCATAGGGGAACGGATGCAAGCAAGCGAGCATTCGGACGCCATCGGCTGACTGCACACATGCTCATCCGGTACAGCTCGAAAGCGGCTCAAACCAAAATAGGCACGGGTGGGGGTTACACCTATTCCGTCATTGCGAGGGTGCGAAGCACCCGCGGCAATCTCATCTTTTTTCTTTCTATTCTTCCACCCCCCTCGTTGCAAATGCAACCAATATGCATTATATTCAGGATTATGACGAAATCAGCGAAAATAGCTCAATGGACAGACGACGAAACCGCCGCCTGGACAAGCCTCGTCCGCGCCAACCAGCATCTCCTCCAGTCCGTCGAAACGGCCCTCAAAGAAAAGGACCTCCCCCCGCTCACATGGTACGACGTCCTCTGGGAGCTCGAAAAAGCCCGCCCCCGGGGTCTTAGGCTGAACGACCTCGGATCGCGCACCCTCCTCGACAAATACAACGTCACCCGGCTCGTCACACGCCTTGAAAAGGAAGGCCTGGCCCGGCGTATGAACTGCCCCGGCGACGCCCGAGGCATAATCGCCCTCATCACGCCCAAAGGCTCCCGGCTCCGGAAACGCATGTGGCCCGTCTACAGCCGCACAGTCCGCGAAGAATTCTTCTCGAGGCTGAGCCAGGGCGAAATCGCCTCCCTCCGGAAACTACTCGGCCGCGTCTTAAACGCCCCAAACCCCGCTCCGGGAAGGAAGTCTGCAAAATCCGTTTGAGTTAGTCTCGAGGCGGCAGTATACTGAATTTCTAATGCGGTCAGGTACCCGCACCCCGAATCAATTGGAGGAACAACAATGAAGTCGTTAGTCGCAATCGCCGTAATACTATCGGCCATCGCCGCCCCCGCCCTAGCGCAGGATCAGGCAACCTACAAAATCATGGCCATTCAGGACTCTATCATGCTCATCGGCCAGAAGCCTTACCTTACAACCGAACCCTGCCCGGATTTCCAGCCCGGCGACGTTATAACCTTCTCCGAAGACCCGATAACCTGCCTGACGGTGACGGCAATCAATATCGAGAACCTGAAAGAATGCCAGCTTAAATGTGTCGCCAATTCCGGCTACCCCGATCCGATAGACAACCCGACTCCCGGCCCGAACTAACGCATAGCGCCCACTGACTACCGACATAGCGGAAGCCTGTCTCTAATCTCTTTCTTCCCCCTATCCGAAGGGGAAGACCAAGATGGGGGTTACTTCATTCCCGCAACGATTTCGAGCAAGCGAGGAATCGGACGCCGTCCATTTACGCGCAAGCGCTTATCCAGTACAGCTCCAAACCTGCCTACTTTAGTATCAAGCCTGTATTTGCCGCGGCGTAGCCTTGGCGAAGCCGGGTCGGGAATCCAGCACGCCACGCGTGCATGAATCCGCTGTCGCGGCGCCTGGCCGCGACTCCACCCATCCTCATTGCGAGGAAGCGCATTCCGCGACCGCGGCAATCTCATTTTATCATTTCGACCGAAGGGAGAAATCTCTTTCACCCTTAATTCCCCCCCGCTTCCCGGGGAACGCTTCCGAGCAAGCATCGCCCTTACTAATCCCCTCCCCCTTTGGAAAGGGGGAGGGTCGGGGTAGGGGTTACCATATCCATCCCCCCTCAAAATTCCTCCTACCTTCCGCACATTTTTGAGTTATAATGCAAGCGAATATACGGAGCATAATGCCCAACCCCGAACAGCCACAGTCAAGCCTGTTAACACGAATCGTCGCCCGCATAAGGGCGCGGCGGTTCTCCTATCTCGCCAAATCAATCATCCTTCTCATCCTCGCCTACCCCTACCTCGAAGCCAACACCATCGACCAGATCATACTCACGGTCCTGACAATCTTCGTCATGCTCGCCGCGATGATCGCAGTCAGCCAAAGCCGCCGCGACTACATCGTCATGGCCTGCCTCTCCCTGCCGTGGTTCCTGAGCCTCCTGCTCAACGTCCCCCTCTTCGAATCCGAAGGCGGGGTCAGCGTCCGAAAGGAAATCGTCTTCGCCGTCCTCCTCTTCTCCTACACGACCATCAGCATCTTCATCCATCTGATTAGATCCCGCGAAGTCACGACTGAAATCCTCTTCGCCGCCGTCTGCGTCTATCTCCTGATCGGACTCACATGGGCGTCGCTCTACGTCTTCGTCGATCTCGTCAATCCCGGTTCCTTCGTCGACACCTCCGGCAACCTCCCGATGACCTCACCCCGCTACCTCTTCTTCAGCTTCGTAACGCTCACGACAGTCGGCTACGGAACCCTGACACCCGCGACCGACCAGGCCCGCTCGATAGCGATGATGGAAGCCATCGTCGGCCAGATTTACATTACAATCCTCGTCGCCCGCCTCGTCGGCCTCCACATCTCCAAACCCCGCGCCCCCGAATCCTGAGTGGCTGCCTCGCCTGCTCCAACGTAGCTCGGCGAGATCATAATATTGCGAGCTGCCTTGCAGCGAAGCAATACACTTCCGGGACGTCGAAATTGGCGTTAAAAAAATCGAGCGGATGAGCGTTAAAAATCTTACCAGGGGGTGGGGTGGGTGTAAGATTTAGCGAGGACGCGATGATTTTTAGCACAATTTCGCCCCGTCCCGTGACTTTT
>JAGVLR010000187.1 GCA_020054175.1 Candidatus Dadabacteria bacterium | reverse complement strand
TTGACTGTGTAGGCTGCGGGGATTGCCGAAGCGGCGTCCTTTACGGGCTTCGAAGGCACTTCGTCCGTTGTCTGCCGGGTCTTGGCGCTTTTTACGCTGGGGGTTTGTCCGGAAGGGATTACAAGTTTTTGCCCGATTTGTAGTTTTGTGCTGCTTAATCCGTTTTCGTTCTGTAATGCTGCTGTCGATACGCCATGTCTGCCGGCTATACCGCCAAGGGTGTCGCCCTTCTTTACCGTGTACTCTTTATTATTGCTGCCATCTTCTCTGCTGTAGCTTTTGGCTGTGCCGCCCGAATCAGGGACAGTTAAAACATCGCCTATATCCAATCTGTTATTTTCGAGATCGTTGACGGATTTCAGGTCTTCTACGGACACGCCGAATTTTAAAGCCAGGTCGTAAAGGTTGTCTCCTTTTTTTACCGTGTATTTGCCTGCCGTTAGAGCTGTAGACGGAAGGAGAAACATACAAAGAACTATCAGGGAATACCTAATCACCATGCCTTATACCTCCTAGAGAGACAAAAACTTATCTTTGATCCGTACCGGATTCTGAATCCGGAAGACCGGACATGCTTCTAGGTCGTGGTTGTCAAAGAACTAAGTAACTTTCTTAACCGCTGGACAGATTATACACGAATAGTCCCTGATATAAAAGAGTATTTAGTCACGGCTGAAAAAATTATAAAAACGGACATATTCCAATAGGTTGCGGCATATTCTTAAAGAAGGAGAGCGGGGATTTCAAGGGCCGGGAGAAGGCGCCTTAACGTGTCCGGAACTACAAGAAAAGGCCTCTCGGCGGTTAAGCCTACTGATTTAAAAAGGGGGTGTTCGCGAGGAGCCATTCGGCGAGCGGAAGGCCCTCGACGTGATAAATGTCTATGAATCCTTCCTCGTCCTTCTCTCTGATGAAGACCTCGCTCACGAGTCCGCCCGCGATCCTGAGCACATCTTCGTGTCCGAGCCCTGAAGTGTCTATAACATCAGACATCCTGAATGTAATCACACCGGCCTTCGGATCGCTGAATTCCCTGTCCTCAGAGAATTCGATGGCGAAAGTCACTTCGTGCGCGCCTTCGCCGCCGGGTTCCAAATCCGAAAGCTCGACGATTCTGATGTAATCGAGTGCGGTCACTCGCGCTCCTGATATAAATGGATTTTCGAGCCGCGCCGTCTGTGCGGAACCGTAAGCCGCGCCGGGCTCAGTCGATTATGTTCGTGCAGATGAAAAGGAACTCGTCTCCGAGCTCCCAGTTGAAGGTCACTATCTGTATGTGTCCCTTGTCGCGGAGGTCTTTAAGGGTTTCGACCACCCTTATCTTCGTCTCCGTGTAGTCGAGGCCGGGGTTAGACTCGACGATCTTCCGCGTGAGTTTTTCGGTGTTCGTGTTTCCCTGGCCCGCGCCGGTGCACATCTGTTTCAAGAGTTCGATTTCAAGCTCGTTCATATGTCTCTCCCGGTTCCCGCATCCGGCGAATCGTGTCCCGGAATTTTTTACCCTGTCCCGAGTGTGACGGGGCGCCAGAATCAGCTATGAAATATAGTGTATTATAGAGTGAAGCGCAATGAGGGCCGCCGGACTGCACGGCGTTATCCGGATGCCCGACGCGCGGCTCCAACGCATGAAGGTCCTTATATACACTCACGAATTCCCGCCGTTCCTTGGCGGCCTCGCGACGACTTCTTTAAAGCTCGCCCGCGGGCTCGCGTCTTCGGGGCTTGAGGTTTCCGTGCTCGCTCCCGGATACGGTAAAAGCGGCCACGAGGCCGACGGCAGTCTCGGCGTCGCGGTTACCAGAATCCCTTCTCTCGGCGCGGGGATTACAGCGTCGATTCCCTACGCCGACATACTGCTGGGGCGCATACATCTCTCCCGCGCCGTCGATGCCGTGAGGCCCGATGCCGTTCTCTTCATAACCGAGGAAGCTGAAGCCGCCGGAGGGCTCCTGTCTTCTTATCCGTTCACGCCGATAGTCAGGGTCGCAGGCTCGGGAATAACGACGTGCTTTCTCGGGAGTAATCCGCTGAAGCGTCTCATGCGTCATCCAATGGCGAGGCTTTACAAAAACTCGCCGCTGATCATTGCCGTGAGCGAGAGCACGAAGGGGCTCCTTCGCGAGGTGGGCATTCCGTCCGAAAAAATAAAAGTCATATACAACGGCGTCGAGGACGAGATGCTGAGTAAAGCTCCCGATGCCGCAAAGGTCGAAGCCCTCCGTAAAAAATACGAGATAAGCCCGGAGGCCAAAGTCCTTATAACCGTGGCGAGGGTGCTCCCAAGAAAAGGACAGGATACCGTTATCAAGGCGCTCCCCGCCGTCCTGTCGGAGTTCCCTGATACCTTTTACCTGATAGTCGGCGACGGACGGTACGTCGAAAGCTTCAGGGAGCTTGCGGAGAGGACGGAGGTTTCTGGAAGAGTGATTTTCACGGGAGGGGTAGGGCATTCAGACGTCGCCGGGTACTTCGACCTTTCCGAAATATTCGTCATGCCGAACAGGTACTGGAACAACAAGATAGAGGGGCTTCCGAACGTCCTCCTCGAAGCTTCGGCGAGAGGTAAACCGGTTATCGCCGGAAACCACGGCGGCTCCGTCGAGGCCGTCGAGCACGGCGTTACAGGATTCCTCGTGAACCCTGAAAGCGTCGAGGAAGTATCGGACGCTATTCTCCGGCTCTTGAGAGATCCTGCGCTGGCGCGCGGTATGGGCGATAGGGGCAAGTTAAGCGTCTCTGAGCGTCATACCGTGAACGGCATGATAGAACATTACGCCTCGGCGATAAGGGCGGCCGTCGAAAGCCCCGGTATAAAGTCTGGCGGTGGCGCGGCATGACGAAACCTTCCGGGAGCCAGAGAAAGCTCTTTTTAAACGCGACCTATCTCTTCGGCGGAAAGGCCGCCGCCGGGGGATTCGCCGCTCTCCAGACGGTCATACTCGCGAGGGTACTCGGCGTCAGCGATTTCGGGCTTCTTCAGCTAGTCATTGCATACATAGCGATGATGAACCAGTTCTTCGA
>JAGVLR010000074.1 GCA_020054175.1 Candidatus Dadabacteria bacterium | reverse complement strand
GAGTTCTTCAGAAGACTGGCGCAGTTCTACAGCGAGGCCGGGGTTAAGGTTCGTAACGAGAACCTGCCCGAAGAAGGGACGTCGGAATAACCATGAGGGGTGTTGCGAGGGCAAATTATGATAGCCGTTAAAAACTGTAAGGGGATATTCACAGTCCTGTTCATTGCCGCCGTCATGGCGCTCGCCGCCTGCGGAGGCGAAGAGGAAAACACGCAGGAGGTCCCGGTAGTCAGGCCCGTGAAAACGATAACACTGGGCGGCGGCCAGGGAGCGGGCAGGAGCTTCCCGGGCAAGGTGCAGGGCTCGCAAAGGGTGAACCTCTCGTTCAGGGTACAGGGGCCGCTGGTGGAATTTCCCGTGAACGAGGGCGACGAGGTAAAGAAGGGGCAGCTCCTCGCGAGGCTCGATCCGAGGGATTACAAGATCGCTTACGACGAAGCATACGCGCTATATATAGAAGCTGTCGCGGACTACAACAGGTACAGAGACCTTTACGAGAGAGACGCCGTCCCGGTTGCCGACCTCGACGTCAGGAGAGCGAAAAGGGACACCGCCAAGGCCAGGCTCGACTACGCCAGGGCCAACCTCGATTACACGACTCTAAAGGCCCCTTTCAGCGGATACGTCGGAGCGAAGTACGTGCAGAACTTCCAGGAAGTTAGAGCCCTCGAAAACATTCTGAGCCTCCAGGACCTTACAAAAGTGGAAATAGTAATCGACCTCCCCGAGAACATACTTTCGTCGGTCAAGCCGGGAGACATAGTCAAGCTCTATGCGACATTCAGGGCGGCGCCTGGAGAAGAATTCCCGCTCACGGTCAAGGAGGTGAGCGCACAGGCCGATCCGCGCACACAAACCTACAGGGCGACACTGAGCATGGATCAGCCGGAGTCGATCAGAGTTCTGCCGGGCATGACTGCGCAGGTACACTCGGCAACGAAAGCAGGCGGGAACATGAACGGACAATATTTCATCATCCCGGCTATAGCCGTAATTCCGGGCGACGGGACCGGGCAGTACGTGTGGGTGGTCGATCAGAATAACTCCACCGTGCAAAAGAGGAAAGTATCTGTCGGCTCGGTCACAGGGGAGAGAGACATAGAAATACTCGGCGGCCTCAAATCCGGCGAGATGGTCGTCGTATCCGGGATTGCGCAGCTCAGGGAAGGTATGCAGGTAACGCTGATGGACTGACGCCTTCGGGAAACGGTCTTCACAAATGAACATAGCTGAATACTCCATCAAAAAAAGCGTAATCACGATTACTCTCACAATCGTATGCCTTTACCTTGGCTTTCAGTCCTTTCGCGGCCTGCCCCGCCTGGAAGATCCCGAATTCACAATCAAGGAAGCGATAATACTCACCCCCTACCCCGGCGCCACCGCGGCCGAGGTCGAGGAAGAAGTCACTAACGTAATAGAAAAAGCCGTTCAGGAGCTGGGCCAGCTGAAGCGCGTCGAATCGACTTCATCCCGGGGCCTCTCGACTGTGAAGGCCGTAATAAAAGACGAGTACGACAAGAAAGGCCTCCCCCAGGTTTGGGACGAGCTCCGGAGGAAGGTAAACGACTACCAGTCGCAGCTCCCACCCGGCGCGGGACCGTCGCTCGTCAACGACGATTACGGCGACGTATACGGGGTTTATCTGGCGATCAACGGCGAGGGATACACCTACGCCGAGCTCAAGGACTATGCGGACCTCCTCAAGCGCGAGCTTCTTCTGGTGGACGATGTCAAGAAGATAGTCCTCTACGGCGAGCAGCCCGAGGCCGTTTACGTCGAGATGTCGCGGACGAAGATGGCCGCGCTCGAAATATCCCAGTTCGACATATACAACGCTCTCAGGGCAAAGAATCTGCCGGCAGACGCTGGAAGGATAGACGTCGGTCAGGAGTATTTTCCCGTTAATCCGACCGGCGAGTTCACGACGGTCGACCAGTTCGGCGATCTTTTAATCAGCAGCCGCGGGGGCGACAGCCTCGTCTATCTGAGAGACGTAGCCGACGTCAGGAAAGGCTACAAGGACCCTCCCAGGAACATTCTCAGATATAACGGAAAGCCCGCGATAGGGCTCGCCATATCGACAGTGCTCGGCGGCAACGTCGTCACGATGGGCGAGCAGATAGACGAGAAGATAAAAGAGCTCCAGCCGCTCGCCCCGCTGGGAATGGAGCTTGAAGTCATATCGCTTCAGTCGGAATCAGTAACCCAGGCTATAAACGGCTTTGTCATAAACCTCGTCGAGGCGATAATCATAGTCGTGGTCGTGCTCCTTTTCGCGATGGGCCTCAGGAGCGGGCTTATCATAGGTGCAGTCTTATTCATCACTATATGCGGCACATTCGTCTTCATGGGCATGTGGAGCATTACTCTCGAAAGGATCTCCCTCGGAGCCCTGATCATTGCACTCGGCATGCTCGTCGATAATGCGATAGTGGTCGTCGACGGCATGAAGATTAAAATGGAGCAGGGAGAGGACGCCGTGAAGGCGGCCCGGGATATCGTGGGGCAGACGGCAATGCCCCTTCTGGGCGCGACAGTCGTGGCTGTCCTGGCGTTCGCCGCTATCGGAACATCCAAGGACAGCACCGGCGAGTATTGCCGGAGTCTCTTTCAAGTCATTCTGATATCGCTCATGTTCAGCTGGGTGACAGCCGTCACGATAACGCCGCTCATGTGCAAATACTTCCTCAAGAAAAAAGACACGAAGGGCGGCGAGCCGGCCAAAGACCCATACGCCGGCAGGTTCTTTCAGGCCTACAAAAAACTCCTCATCGCCGCTATCAATTACCGCTACATAACCATAGGGGCGGTCGTCGGGCTTTTCATACTGTCGCTGATAGGATTCGGATTCGTAAAGACCATGTTCTTCCCAACCTCGACGAGGCCGCAGTTCTTCGTCGAGTTCTACTTCCCCGAGGGATACAGGATTCAGGATACGGCTAAAGACCTCGAAAAGGCCGAAGAGTATTTAAAGGGGATAGAGGGCGTAACCGACGTAACCAGCGAGATAGGCGGCGGCGATCCGAGGTTCCTCCTGACGTACGTGCCCGGCAAAGCCTCCTCCAGCTTCGCCGTAATCCTAGCTTCCGTCGAGGAATATAACGTCATCGACAAGGTAATCAACAAAACGCAGACCGATCTCGAAAACCTCCTCCCCAACGCGGTCGTGAACGCGAGAAAGTTCCTCCTCGGGCCGGGAGAAGGCGGAAAGATACAGCTCAGGATTTATGGCTCCGATAGAACAGTATTGCGGGAGCTTTCAGGGACAGTGAAGGACATATTGAGGTCAGACCCTCAGGCGAAGGC
This sequence comes from Candidatus Dadabacteria bacterium, assembly GCA_020054175.1. Lineage (GTDB taxonomy): Bacteria > Desulfobacterota_D > UBA1144 > Nemesobacterales > UBA2774 > JADLGH01. The sequence continues at coordinate 127 of JAGVLR010000074.1, read as the reverse complement.
CGTAAGGGACGAATGGAAAGAGAAGGTCAAGGTGGTGAGGCCCCAGCTCGAAGAAGCGCAGGCCAGCCAGCTCGGCATTTCGAGGCCGGACGTCGCTAAAACGTTCGAGGAATCGTTCTCCGGGACG
>JAGVLR010000069.1 GCA_020054175.1 Candidatus Dadabacteria bacterium | reverse complement strand
GTCTGGAGGAGTGTTTCGGCGTCGAAGGGCTTGGGCAGAAAGGCGTCGACCTCGAGGTCGTGCATATCGGCGAGCTCGTTCTCGCGCTGGTACCCGCTTATCGCTATGACCTTGAGCGAAGGGGATTCCATCTTGAGCGTCCTGATGGTGGCCTTGCCGCCCATGACGGGCATCATCATATCGACTATGGCGGCGTACACCTCGTCCTTCCTGTCGTGGAATATGTCGGCGGCTTCCTTGCCGTTATTGGCGACGAGAACCCTGTATTGATATTCCTCGAGTATGGATTTGGCCATGTCGGTTATCATGCTCTCGTCGTCGACTACGAGTATGAGCTCGCCGCTCCCATGCGGTATGCCGGAATAAAGACCGTTCGCCGTGGCCGTCATCTCGCCCGACTCTATCGCGGGGAGGTAAATCGTGAATGTCGTCCCTTTCTCGACTTCGCTCTCGACGTTGATGTAGCCTTCGTGGTCCTTGACGATGCCGTATGTAGTCGAAAGGCCGAGGCCGGTGCCCTTATCGAGCCCCTTGGTCGTGAAGAAGGGGTCGAAGACGCGGTCGAGGTCCTCGGGCTGGATTCCGCTGCCTGTGTCCGTTACGGCTATCTCCACATACTCGCTGTAGCCGGGGTCGAAAAACGCCGGGAGGCTTAAACGGTCGGCCCTGGTACGCTTCGCCTTTATGAATATGTCGCCGCCGCCCGGCATCGCATCCCTCGCGTTGACGCAGAGGTTCATGAATACCTGATTGATCTGCGTATAGTCGGCGAACACAGGAGGCAGGTCGTCTTTTATGTCGATGTGCATGTTTATCAGCTTGGGGAACGTCTGCCTGACAAGCTTCTCGACGTCGCTGACAACATTCTTCATATCGAGAGGCTGCTTCGAGCTTTCGAGCCCGCGCGCGAAGGAGAGAATCTGCTTTATGAGGTCGGAGCCTCTCTGCGCGCTGGTGGCGAGTATTTCGAGCCATTTTTTCGCCTGGGCGTCGGTCGTCCTTCCTTCGAGGAGCTGTATAGACATCATAATAGGCTGGAGGATGTTGTTGAGGTCGTGCGCTATGCCGCCGGCGAGCTTCCCGAGGCTGTCGAGACGCTGCGAGCGGAGCAGCCTCGTTTCGAGCACCTTGCTCTCCGTTATGTCGCGGAAGAGGACGGACGCCGTGTCCTGCCTCGCTCCGCCGGAGGTTATCGGGTTGATGCGCACGCGGAATATGCGGTCGCCGCTTTCGGTCGCGATTTTATATTCGCCGGATTCTGATCTGCCGGTGCATATAACGCGCCTTATCACGTCCGTCATCTTCGCGGCGAAGCTCGCCGGGTGAAAATCCGAGAGCTTACGCCCGAGCATCTCTTCCTTGGGCCTGACGAGGAGCCTTTCGTTTTCTGTCCAGAGGCCGAGATAGGTGCCGTTCGCGTCCATCTCGCAGACTATCTCGTCCACCGAGCCGACGAGCGCCTTAAGCCTCTTTTCGTTGGCCTCTATCTCCTGAACATAACGGGCGTGAACGATCGCGAGCCCTATCTGCTCGGAAATGGATTCGAGGAGCGATGTCTCCCCGGGCTTGAAGGCGTTCTTCTTGAGCGACATCAAAGTTACACAGCCGGCGGTGCTTCCGACGGACCTTATGGGCACGGAGAGATAGCTCTTTACGCCGAGCGTCATCGCGGCCGCGCCCATGTGAGAGCCTCCGTCGCCTTCCGTATCGAGACAGATCTCCGTCTTTCCGTTTATTATCGTTCTCCACGTGAGCCCGCGGGGGTAGGGGATGCGGCTAACCTTTTCGACGTATTCTTCGTCGTGTCCGATGCTCGCCTTGAGAACGGCCGAGCTCCCCTCGGCGAAATGTATGCAGAAGAAATCCGCGTTCGATACTATCTTGCGGATGCTGGAAAGAGTGAACTTCAGCATGCTGTCGAAATCGGACGATGTATGAACGCTGCTGGTTATCGCGTTTATTATCTTTTCGTAGTTTTCTTTTTTGGAGAGCTTTTCAATTTTTTCCTTGAGCGCCTTTTCCGAGGAGAGGAGCGATTCGACATATCTGGCGTTGACTATCGCGATCTCTATCTGCCGCGATACGATGTCGAGCACCCGGAGCTCGTCGGACCTGAAGGCGTTCTTCACATCAGTCGCGATGCAGAGGGCGCCGAGCGCCTTGCCGCCGTTCTTGAGGGGAACGAGCACGTAGCTCTTTATGCCGAGCTCGCGGCCGGCGGGGCCCATGTGAGGGTCGTCGTCCGTGTCGGGAACATAGAGCGTCCGCCCGTCGATTATGGTGCGCCACACCGCTCCTTTAGGAAACTGTATACGGCCCACGCGTTTTATGAACCAGTCGGGGTAGCCCCTGTGGGCGTGCATGACGGCGACTGACCCCTCGATGAGAAAAATCGAGACCTGGTTCACGGTATTCATGTTTTGATGTATGGCCTGAACGGCATTCTCCATGACCGTTTTGAGATCGACGGCCTTGTGAACGCTCCTCGTTACGATGCCGATCACGGCCTCGTACCTGTTTATCTTCGAAATGTGGTCGAGGGTTTCCTGGAGCTTGTCTTCCGCCGTCAGCTGGCGGGAGATGTCGAGAGCGACAGCCGCCAGTACGCAGCTGCCGCAGCATTCCGTCGCCTGGATGTGCATCTCGACGGGGTAGCAGGAGCCGTCCTTCCTTCTGAGGTAGGTTGTGAATCCGGCCTTCCGGGACTTCCCGGAAAGGAGGGGCTCGAGGTGCTTGTCGATGCTGCCGGTTTCGGCGACGTCGTAGAACGTAAGCGAGGCCAGCTCCTCCGCGCCGTAGCCGAGGTTTTCGAGCGTCTTCCCGTTCGCGTGAATAAATCTCAGGTTTTTAGTATCGAGAACGCAGATTTCGAATACGGATTCTTCGAGTATGGAGCCGAGATGTGTGAGGTGGTTGAGCTCCGAGTCGAGCTCGTCGAGACGCGAACCGAGGCGGCGGTTTTCTTCCGAAAGGGATTTGATTCTGGATATGAGCTCCGCTTTGCTCTTGCCGCAAAGCTCATCATCCGTAAGCATGGGCTGTCTTTTGTGCTCTTTATCCATTCAGGCTATCCGCTCCGATACGCCTGGGGCCTACGCGCCCGCTGCGCTTCCATGCCGGTTTTTTCCTCTCCCATCAACTTGCGAAAGCGTGTTAATTCCGC
>JAGVLR010000056.1 GCA_020054175.1 Candidatus Dadabacteria bacterium | reverse complement strand
CGAAATGGCGTTTAAAAAGGGAATTACGCTCCTCATTCAGCGCGATTATGTCGAGGCGGAAAAGAAGATCCGCGAGGCGATATCGATGAATCCAGACGAACCGGCATATATAGGCGCCCACGGATGGGCGAAGTATCTCGCCACCGGGAATAAATCGGAGGTGTTCGGAGAATCTGTAAAAGCGCTCGAAAAAGCCATAAAAATCAACGGGAAAATCCCCGAAAACCACTACTACCTAGGCTGCGTTTATAAAAACCAGAATGACCTCAAAAACGCCGAAAAGTACTTCCAGAAGGCCATTGAGCTCGAACCCGACTACATCGAGGCCAAGCGGGAGCTCAGGCTCATAAACGCCCGCAAAACGAGCGCGAGGAGCGAAAAGAAGCCCGAAAAGAAGTTCTGGTCGAGCCTTTTCAAGAGGTAGCCGGCCCGATTCCAATCCTTCGCCGCACCAGGGCTTTACCCGGCGGGTTATTTACTTTTCACCTGATTTTGATTATCTTGAACGAGACTCCCGGCAATGAAAATCAAGTCACTGGAAATATCCGGCTTTAAGTCTTTCTACAATAAAACGCGTATCCACTTCGACCACGAGCTCAACGCAATCGTCGGTCCGAACGGCTGCGGCAAGTCGAATATTATCGACGCCATCAGGTGGATACTCGGCGAGCAGAACCCGAGGCAGCTCCGCGCGAACGTCATGGAAGAAGTCATATCCAACGGGAGCGAATTTCTGAAACCCCTCGGCATGGCCGAAGTGTCCCTCGTCATGGAGAAGGTTCCCAATTACAACTTCGAGCAGGTCGAGATAAAACGCCGCGTATTCCGCTCGGGCGAGAACGAATATTACCTCAACGGCGTTGCCTGCAGGCTTAAGGACATCACGGATATATTCATAGACACGGGCTCGGGCGCGAGGGCCTTTTCGGTTATCGGACAGGGCAGGGTCGATCAGCTGATCACAGCGAAGCCCGAGGACAAGCGGACCCTCATAGAAGAAGTCGCCGGGATAAGGAAATATAAGCTCAGGCGGAGGGAGACAGAAACCCGGATAAAAGCTACCCGCGAAAACCTCTCGCGCGTCAAGGATATGACGAACGAGGTAAAGCGGCAGATGGATACCCTGAGCCTCCAGGCCAAGCAGGCGGCAGAGTTCAGGGAGCTGTCCGACGAAGCCCGGAAGCTCGAATTCCGCATACTCCGCGCCAAGACAAGAAAGCTGGAAATAAATAGACATAAAGTGCTCGGTGAAAAGGCCACGCTCGACCGGCACGTCTCCGAAGCCGAGAAGGAAATCGTCGAGGCCATCGCGAGCCAGAAGGCGCTCGGCCATCGGGCGTCGGAATCAGAAGAAACCCTCAGGAGCCTCGAAGAAGCCATATTCAGGACGAGGACAGAGCTCAACGCGAAGATATCCTCACAGGAGCTGATAAAAACCGAGATATCCAACATCGACAGGTTCATAGAAAAGATAGAGAGCGAGGCGGGCCTCATGACGAATGAGCGCGTGAGCCTCCTTTCACAGCTCGATACAAAAAAAGTGACCCTCGAAGAAGTGAGGGCCGGGCTGAATGCCGGGCGTGAGGAAATAGCCAAAAGCGAAGAGAAGCTCGCGGCTGTAAAATCCGGCTTCGCCGAGATAAGGACCGAGCACAGGGAGATAAGAGACTCCCTCTTCAAGACGCTCGACGAGTACAGCTCTTTAAAGGGCGCTGCGCTCGGGTACGAAAAAGAGCTCAAGGATCTCTATTCCAAGAAGGAATCCATCGACAGGGAGATATCCGAAACGGACGAGGAGAAGAAGCACATGCTCCTCGAAATCTCCCGGACTGAACAGATACTTAGCGACAACGAAGCCCGGAAGGCCGGGATAAGGGAAAAGATCGAAGAGCTGAACGCCGCGCTGTCTTCGGCCCGTGAAGACAGGACGAAGATCTCCGCCGAAAACGAATCGGCGAGGGAAGAGCTAAAGGAAAAGGCTTCGAGGCTCAATGCGCTCAACCAGATAGAGATAAATTACGAATGGCTCCCGGAAGGCATAAGGGACTTCATACTTGAGAACAAGGGCAACGGCGTCCTCGGGACAGTATCCGACTTCATTTCCGCATTGGAAGGGTACGAAAGGGCGGTCGAATCGGCCTTCGGTGACAAGATCAGGTGGATAGTGGTAGGCGGCCACGACGAGGCCATCCGCGCGGTCGGGGCCTTGAGAGAACGCTCGCTCGGGCGCGGAACGTTCGTCCCGACGGGGCTCGAAAACGGTGCCGGGCACGGGGCTTCCCTTCCCGGCTGCAAGCCTCTGTCCGAGCTCGTCGAGCTTGGTTCCGACGGCCCCGAAGCTGTAAGGGACATGCTGAAGTCCATATACCTCGTCCCCACGCTCGGCCGCGCTGTAGAGCTCCGGACGTCGGCCCCGGGAAGCGCTTCGTTCGTCACAACCGAGGGGGATTACATGCACCCCGACGGAGCCGTTTCGGGCGGCACAGCCCAGCCCGGCGTCCTCGAAAGAAAGCGCGAGATAGAAAACCTCAAATCCGCTGTTACACGCCTCCAGGAATTCATAGACGTTAAAACGGCCGAGCTGCAGGGCCTCGACGCCCGTATCGGCGGCCTCGATTCCGAAATAAAGAGCCGCCAGGGCGAGCTTATAGAGCTCGAAATAAAAGAGGCCGAAACGCGGAAGGACATACACAACTTCAAAAACAACCTCGAGAAGCTTGAGAAGAGGATAGAGATAATAAACCGCGTCCTCGCAGAAACTTCCATGGAGACCGACAAAAAGCTCGTCCTCATGGAGGAAACGAGGAAGAAGATCGAGACGCTCGATTCCGAAAAGGCGGTCCTCGAGCAGAGGTTCGGCGACGTAGAGTCCAGGATAAAGAGCGCGGAGGACGAGGAGCGTGCGATAGAGCGCGAGATCGCGGACAAGAAAGTGAGCTGCGCCTCCCTCATGCAGAAAGAAACCGGCGTCACGGAAGACATCGCCGAGCTCGGAAAGCGGGTGCAGGGAATAGACAGCCGCCTCGAGCACGAATCCCGGGGAATCGAGGAGAAAAGGCTCGAAAAGCTGAAATTCATAGACAGGGACAAGAGCACCGTAGACGAAATAGAAAGCATCAGGAAAGCGCTCGCCGAAAGCGAAGAGAAGCTCGGGAATTTAAGAGACCAGAGGGCCGCGATACTTGCCGAGCTCAGGACGGCTGAAGAAAAGCGCGAGGCTGTGAACGCGCGGCTTTCCGAATTAAGACTGAAGAACAATTCCCTGGAGCTCGACCTTAACAGCCTCCAGATCGAAATAGAAAACATAAACGAGGCGATGAGAAGGAGCAGCTTCGCCACAACAGGCTCAGAGGAGCTCCCGCCGCCGGACGACTCCGAAGAGGAGATAAATCTCTCTCAGGAAGAGCCGCGCCTCAGGAAGCTCCAGGCCGAAATCGAGAAGTTCGGACCTGTGAACCTCCTCGCCCCCGAGGAATACAGCAAGCTCGAAGAGAGATACAAATTCCTGAACGAGCAGATGGACGATCTTCTCCAGGCGATTTCGTCCCTCGGAAAGGCGATAAGCAAGATCGACAAGGAATCCGAGAAGAGATTCGCCGAAACGTTCGAAATAATGAACACGAAGTTCCAGGAGATATTCAGCAGACTCTTTAAAGGCGGCGAGGGGAAGCTCGCTCTCACCGATCCCGAGAATCTCCTCGAATCGGGCGTCGAGGTCATGGTAAGGCCGAAGGGGAAGAAGTTCCAGTCGATAACCCTCCTCTCCGGCGGTGAAAAGGCCCTTTCGGCGATCGCGCTGATTATATCCGCCTGTCTCATAAAGCCGGCGCCGTTTCTTCTTTTCGACGAGATAGACGCCCCGCTCGACGACAGGAACACCTCCTACTTCATCGAGCTCGTAAAGGAGATCGACGACAACTCGCAGGTCATCCTCATCACCCACAACAAGAAAACCATGCAGGAAGTTAACGCCCTCATAGGTATAACCTCGAATAAAACGGGCACTTCGACTGTGGTTTCGGTAGACCTCAACTGACCCCGCCCGAAGCGAAAAAGTCCCATATACACCTTCCCCCGGCGCGCAGATATATTTGTGATGAGGGGTTTTTACACTTATACTTTTATATTTTCTCAGAGTACCCGGAGGTTTATCAGAAAAGATGATTTCCTACATAATGAAGAAAATAATCGGCTCCCAGAACGACAGGGAGATAAGAAGGCTTGCATCGCTTCTAGATCCTGTCGCCGAGCACGAAAACGAGCTCAGGGGAGTTCACAACAAGGATTTTCACGCACATACCCAAAGCTTTCAGGAAAGAATTAAAAATAGTCTTAACGGAAGCGCCGAGGCGCCGGACGACGCAGCCTACAAAAGGCTCGAAGACGAGCTGCTTGCGATCATGCCCGAGGCGTTCGCCATCGCCCGCGAAGCGGCGAGAAGAACTCTCGGCATGCGCCCGTTTGACGTTCAGCTCATCGGCGGGCTCGTGCTCCACATGGGCCGCATAGCGGAAATGAAAACGGGCGAAGGCAAAACCCTCGTCGCCGCCCTGCCCCTTTATCTCAATGGACTCACGGGATTCGGCGCTCACCTCGTCACTGTAAACGACTATCTCGCCCGAAGGGACGCGACGTGGATGGGCCCGATATACAAGCTCCTCGGAATAAACGTCGGCGTCATCAACCACGAAATATCATATCTCGTCGAATGGGAAGATCCGGCGCGCGCGCAGGCCGCAATCGAAAAGAACCAGAGCGTATGGCCCGACGAATACAGGGACATGGAAATACCGCCCGAAAGGAACCTCGACGTCCTCGCCGTATTCAAGACGAAGCTCGTCGAATG
>JAGVLR010000033.1 GCA_020054175.1 Candidatus Dadabacteria bacterium | reverse complement strand
GGTTGTGTCAGCACCGTAGGGAAGACCGATTACTTGGATGCTGAACTCGTCGACCTCGGGGCAAGTCAGTTCCGGCTCGGTGTCGAGATCCCCGCGCTGATCCATCAAAATCAGATCGCGATCCTGATTCAGCCCGGCGGCCACGAGAGTCGGTGCCTCGGAAAGCGCATCGCCGCCAGGACCGCCGGTCAGGTGAACGATGGGCTCGCCCCGCGGGGGCTGGGACACGGACGGGATGATTGCAACCGGGAGCCGGATCGTGCGTCCATTGGATTTGGTGCGATTCTCCGGTACCACGAGAACGCCGCAGAGTGCGTTCTCCAGCTCGGGCAGTGAAGCTTTACTACTCGGGCACGGACCAGGCTCAAAAACTCCCCGCGATGAATCTGAAGAGGAACACGCGGAGGCTATGAATGCCAGCGTGCCGGCAACCGGCACGACCCAGGCTTTCGACACTGTTCTCCACCATCTCATCAAGCTCTGCCTCCATTGTCCTTCATGTTGAACATGGTTTTTTCGACCACTGAACCAATAATTGGACTGCAAACCGTTTAAAACCCATGTTAAAGTAAGACAACTCTATTTTAAGTCTAAAATAATGTCAATATGATTTATTTTAATCTGAAATAATGTCAAAATCTGAATTTATGCTTTGGGGTCATATCCTTACACCTTGACAGCATCCGGTAGAATAATTCCTCGTAAGGGTGAAGGAATCGTCCCCACCCCTTCAAAATATGAATCTCCCGGGGGTCAAATTTGACCCCTAAGGAATACACAGTTAAGTAATACACAGCTAATGAATACACAGTAAAAAATGCGCGTAAAAAAACACGCCCCGTCCGCAGAAGCTCACGCCTCTTGGAATTCTGCTTCTCTAATATTCAAAAATTTGACAACACGCCGTAATCAAGGATAATTTTCTCTTCTATACAAGCGGGAGGAGTATATCATGCAGGCAGTAATCAAAACGGGCGGTAAGCAGTACAGCGTGACTAAGGGCGACGTCATAACCATCGAGAAGCTCGCCGGCAACCCGGGCGACGAAATCGAGTTCAAGGATGTCCTTCTGGTTTCGGACGGAAACGGCGGCGTGAAAGTGGGTTCGCCCGTGCTCGACGGCGCTACCGTAAAGGCGAAGATAGTCGGTGACAAAAAGGGCAAGAAGCTTATAGTCTTCAAGTTCAGGAGAAGGAAGGACTTCAGAAAGAAGACCGGCCATCGCCAGACGTTCACCACTGTCGAGATAACCGACATCGTAAACTAAAGAGGAACATAAACCATGTCAACAAAAAAAGGCGGCGGAAGCAGTAGAAACGGAAGAGACTCAAGAGGCAGGCGGCTCGGCCTGAAGAAGTTCGGCGGCGAGACCGTCAAGGCCGGCAACATACTCATAAGGCAGCGCGGGACGAAATATCATCCTGGGCTCAACGTCGGCCTCGGCCGCGATCATACGCTGTTCGCGCTTAAGGACGGCGTCGTGAAATTCGACACGGGTAAGAATAACAGGACCCGCGTAAACGTTGAAATCCCGGCCGAATAGTCGGCCGCTCGAAAGAAGGAAGGCTCCTGGCCTTCCTTAATCGATGCCCTTCGCCGGGGGTATGCGTTTGCCCAGCCATACCGGTACAACACATGATTAAGCAGAGGTCGCTTCATTCCGGCGACTGAGCTTGAGCCTATCGGTAACCCCCGGGAATTTTGTTAAGGTCGCGTGAAAAACAGGCTTTACTAGTTAAATTTTAGCCAGTATTATGAATTAAGGCTTGCCGATTTTTTCATCGCCATGACCTATGCATTTCGGCCTTGCGAAGTGCGTTACGCCAATCAACCGGAGAAACCAGGTATATGGAATTAAAGTCCAGGATCGGGAATTTCTATTCAGGAAATACTATCATTCTGGCGGTCATATTAATCCTCGTAGCAGTTCTCGTCGCGGTCTTCAACGCATACTACTTCACGTCAACAATCAACGAGCAGCGCGGGCAGGAGCTTGCGCAGCTTTTCAGCTCGTCGAATAAAACCTTCGCCGATACCGCGAAGGATATTCTGGACGCGCGCGGCGACATACTCTACGTAAAGCTCACCAACCCTGACGGAGTTCTCCTCGAAAGCTTCGGCGACGGCGAGAACCAGAACACCGAGATTTTCCCCATCAGAACCCCGGACAACAACACTATAGTGCTCGGAGTAACTCCGCGCGATTATAAAAGCCTCGTAATGTCCGCAATCATGTGGAGCGCCCTGATAGGCATAGCGTTCACTGTCTTTTTCGTCTTCATAGGCTCTTTCTTCGGCCCCGGGAAGAACGACTCCATAGAAAAGCTGATAGGAGCTATGAAGAGCGTCGCCAGGGGGGATTTTTCGGCGAGGCTCAACCCCGATTCCTCGGACGACGTGTCCGTTATAAGGGCTTACGAAGCGTTTAACCAGATGCTCGACAGGCTTAGAAAAAGAGACGACCTCGAAATCGAGGAGGACGTGCCGCCGTTTCAGCCGACGCTAATTACATCGAACATAATTGTGGAAGAAGAGGATATTTTCCCGGCGAAGGAAAGAAACGTCATAGTAATTGTCGCCAAAATCGCCGACTTCCAGGAGCTGTCGACGACTCTTAACCCATCCGAGTTCAATTCGTTCCTGGCCGATTACAGGAAGGCGGCTTCGACGATCATATCGAACTACGGCGGGGTTATAGAGGCGCTTCTGAAAGATGAGATAGTCGCGTTCTTCAACGCCCCCGAAGAGCAGAACAACGCCGAGCTAAAGGCCGTTTGCGC
>JAGVLR010000126.1 GCA_020054175.1 Candidatus Dadabacteria bacterium | reverse complement strand
CTCCTCGACAGCTACAACGCCGAGCGGCAGCCAGTCGGCGAAGAGGTCGTCAGCCTGACGGACAAGGCTACGCGCATGGCCGGTATACAGAACCCCATACTCGCGGCCATCAGGAACAAGGTTGTAGGGATCGCGTCGCGCATCGACGCGGTTCAGGAAAAGCTTATCACCACGCTTTCGCAGATAGAGATACATTACAAGGAAAGCCCGATAGTGTCGGAGAGATGGTATCAGCCCGACACCGTCGAGGGCTACCACGGCTACAGGCACGACCTCGCGGCGGGAGAGAGGGTGAGGGATTATCGTCTCAAGAATCTTTCCGGCGGAGAAGAAAACCTCTACGGCCTCCTCAGGAACGGGATTCACAACCTCCTCCTCTTCACCGGCGGCGATCCCGAAGACATGGAGCTCGACGAGCTCAGAAAAATTCACGACGAAATAACTGCGAAATACGAGGGGGTTATCGCTGCTCACGTCGTAGCCGGGCCGAGGGGCGTGCCGGAGGATTACAGAAGAATGAGCTCCGTATTGACTGACGGGGAGCTGCATATGCACAAGGACTTCGGCGCAGGAAGGGCTTCGCTCTACCTCGTCAGGCCCGACGGATACGTCGGATTCAGAAACCAGCCCGCGAGCCTCGTCGACCTCGAAGGGTATCTGGGAGGAGTTTTCGTTTGACCCCCGGTTCATTCTCCCGATGGACAATACCCATGCACATGCAATATAATTTCCGTTAGTTAAATTCAGCCAAGGTGGAAATTATGAGCGATCTATCAACCGAGCAGCAAAAGATGGTCGATCTGTGGACGGAGCACACAACCTGCGAATTCGCGACCAAGGACGTCCATGACACCATGAAGACAATGAGCGGCAGCCCGCACGTGAACCACGTACCCGTCATGACGGGCGGATACGGGACCGAAAACGTGGTCGATTTTTACTCGACGTGGTTCATTCCCTGCCAGGCCCCGGACGTCGAGATCGAGCCGGTCTCGCGCACGGTAGGGAGCGATTCGATCGTCGACGAGCTGATATTTAAATTCACGCATACAGTGGACATGCCGTGGATGCTGCCGGGCATACCGCCGACCGGAAAGAGGGTGGAGATTCCAATCGCGGTCGTGGTCGGATTCAAAGACGGGAAGATAGCGAGCGAGCACATTTACTGGGACCAGGCGTCGGTGCTGGTGCAGGTCGGATTCCTCGATCCAGAGAAGCTCCCTGTAGCCGGGGTGGAGACGGCCCGGAAGGTGCTCGACCCATCTCTGCCTTCGAACAGTCTCATAAAAAGGCACGTCCGCTAAAAGGTAAAGCCGGGAAGAAGCTCTACGATAGAGGATTTGAGAAAATCCCGCTCGTAGACGTCGTCGTCCACGACCTCGCCGTTCCAGACCAGTATGTCGAGGTCTATAGTGCGAGGCCCGTTCTTGTTTTTCGTCCTGACCCTTCCGAGCGCAATCTCGATTTCCTTGAGCCTGGTTTTAAGCGATGCCGCGTCCAAAGCCGTTTCTATGAGAAGAGCACCGTTCAAAAAAAGGGCCTGTTCTTTAAATCCCACGGGCTCCGTTCTGACGAAAGAGGAAATTTTTATCAGACTGAATTCAGCACGGATCAGCTCTATCGCCTTTCTTATATTCTCTTCGGGATCGATGTTCGAGCCCAGCCCCAGGACTGCCCGGTTGGTTTTCATTTGAGTGAGATTTTTACCGCGACTCTGTATGTATAACGGAAACCGAGTCGGCGAATCGCAGCGCCCCCGGCTTGTCTATCCTGACCGACGCCGCCTCCACCCTTTCGTCTTCCATGATTATCCGGACGACGTCGCCGGCTATTCTCTCGATGAGGTTATATTCCTTCTCTTCCACTTCGGCGATGATCTTCTTCGTGATGGATTTGTAATCAATCGTGTGCTCGATGTCGTCGCTTTCGATCGCTTTCGTTCCGTCGAATTCTATCTCGATGTTTATAACGACATCCTGCTTTATATTCTTCTCCCACTCGAATATTCCTACTACGGTCCTGAGTCTTAAATTCTCTATGTTTATTATCATCTTCTTCCGCCTAAATGAGGTGCTGCCCTCCGTCGACGAAGAGGCACTCACCTGTGATATACGTGTTTTCGATTATGTATTTTAATGCGGTCGTTATGTAATCAGGGCTTCCGGGCTTCCCGATGGGGGTATCCTGCGAGATGCGTATGAGATAGTCCTCGCCCTTTCCGGGGGGCGGAAGGACGGGGCCGGGGCATATTCCATTTACCCTGACCTTCGGACCGAGTGCCCTCGCCGCCATCAGCGTGAAATCCCTGAGCGCTTTTTTGCTGATGTTGTAAACGAAGTGGCTGGTGTCGTGCTTCGTGATGCGGGAGTCGAGCATGTTGACGATAAGCTCGGCGGAGGCCAGTGCTCCAAAGTCCTGTGACAAAAAAAACGGGGCCTTGAAGTTTATAGTCATGTCTCTGTCGAATGTTTCTTCCGTCACTTCACCGAAATCTATATTCTCGAAAACGGATGCGCTGTTTACAAGAACGCTGCAGCCGGGGAACGCTTTAAAGACGCGGGGCACCAGCGTCCTCACCTCTTTCATTTTAACGAGGTTCGCCTGGAATATCTCGCAGCTCCTGCCCAGCGCCTTTATCTCTCCCGCCGTCTTTTCGGATTCGTCTCTGGAGTGGTTGTAATGAATGGCTATGTCGTATCCCATTTCGGCCAGCGCAAGGGCCATGGCCTTTCCGAGCCTCGCACCGCCGCCGGTGATTAACGCCGCCTTGCTCATCTGATCTCCGTGTCCTCGTGAGTCGTCTTTAGCCAAACCCCGGGCCGTCATTTACCCGGAGATTATAACACAGGCCCTGTTTCAAAAACGGCTCTCTTAACCCCCGGACCTCAGGTCGATACGAGCTTAAGCCCTACGATTCCCGCCAGTATGAATCCGACGAAGACGAACCTCATTGCCTGCGCAGGCTCTCCGAAAAGTATGATTCCGAGCACGAAAGTCCCGATGGTGCCGAGCCCCGTCCAGATTGCGTAAGCGGTGCCCACGGGGATCTCCCTCTGGGCCAGGAAAAGAAGGAATCCGCTTATGAGTATGCATATTACTGCTATGATGGCCGGGACGATCTGTACGCCCTTCTCTGTCCAGGCGTATTTCAACCCGAGAGGCCATCCCATCTCTATCATTCCCGCCAAAAGTAAATAAATCCACGCCATTGTGTGTACCTCCTGCTTCGTAAGTATATAGATTGAGGCGCGAAGTCTTTGCGCGCCCGCTCGCCGCACGGTCCCGAACCGGCGGACCTGATATTATTGTGATTACTCAGGCTTTGTAAAGATCCATTCGAATTTCGTCTCCCGCGCTCGCCGGCGCCGGTTAAACCCCACGGGTCTTTAAATTCTGGCGTTACTTGGTGTAGAATTAGAAAAACTCGCTGACGAAAGGAAAAACCAATGCCCTCAAGGGAAAAATCCTCCTCTAAAAAATCGGCCATACTCGGAATAGACATCGGCGGGACGGGAATCAAAGCCGCCCCGGTGGATACGGAAAAGGGAGCCCTGCTTGCTGAAAGGTACAGGATAGACACGCCTCGCCCCGCGACGCCGAAGAAGGTGCTCGCCGCGCTCCACGGAGTAATAGACCATTGGAAGTGGGAGGGGAGCGTCGGCTGCGGATTCCCCGGCGTGATGAAAGACGGCGAGGTTTATACGGCGGCGAACCTTTCCAAAAAGTGGATAGGCGTCAACATAAGGGACGAGATCGAGAAGTTTCACAACTGTAAGGCCACGGTTATAAACGACGCCGACGCCGCAGGGCTCGCCGAGATGAAATTCGGCGCAGGAATGAAGCGCAACAACCCGGGAGGGGGCGTCGTTTTGATGGTAACCCTGGGGACCGGCATAGGAACCGCGCTTTTCGTGGACGGGCAGCTCGTGCGGAATACCGAGTTCGGCCACATAGAAATGGACGGAGTCGACGCCGAGACGCGCGCGTCGGCCCTCCAGAGAGAGATTCAAAAACTGAGCTGGAAAAAATGGGGCAAAAGGGTCGATAAGTATCTCAGGCACATGGAGCGCTATTTATCGCCGGACCTCTTTATCATAGGCGGGGGGGTCAGCTCAAGCTCCGATAAATTTTTCCCTTACCTCAAGCTCCGGGCCGAAGTGGTCCACGCCGAGATGCTGAACGACGCCGGTATAGTCGGAGCCGCGCTCGGGCACCAGATTTGAGCCGCGGGATTTCTTGAAAAAGACCGGTCGTTGTGTGATAATTTACTGGGAAGTAGTCTTAAATTCCGCCGAACCTGTTGCCGCTCGATCGAGGAAGAAACTTGTCTCGAAAACAAGCTCTCCCATACACGGTATTTAAATTAACTAAGGAAAATCCGCGAAACCGGGACCGCGCTCGCAGTCTCATGTTGCCATCGGCGCATTATTCTCCCGTGCGGTTCGTAAAAAACGACTATGAGCTCCGTTTGTAAAATTTGCCTGTTTCCCGTTTTAATACGCAGTTAACAATTAATTCTAAAATGTATATTCGAGGAGATATGAAATGGATTCAATCCCGAAAGGCAAAATAGACAAGCTCGAGCAGCTCATAATAAACACCATAAGAACCCTTTCAATGGACGCCGTTCAGAAGGCCAACTCCGGCCATCCGGGAACACCGATGGCGCTTGCGCCCGTGGCGTTCGCGATATGGGACAGGTTCATGAAGTTTAATCCGAAGAACCCGGACTGGCCCGGCCGCGACCGCTTCGTCCTTTCGAACGGCCACGCCTCCATGCTGCTATACAGCCTTCTTCATCTGACGGGATACGATGTTTCCCTGGACGACATAAAAACATTCAGACAGCTTCACAGTAAATGCGCGGGGCACCCCGAGTACGGCCTCACCCCAGGCGTCGAAACGACCACCGGCCCCCTCGGCCAGGGCGTTGCGACGTCCGTCGGCATGGCTATAGCGGAAAGGTGGCTCGCCGCATACTTCAACAAGCCCGGCCACGAGATTATCAACTACAACGTATTCG
>JAGVLR010000277.1 GCA_020054175.1 Candidatus Dadabacteria bacterium | reverse complement strand
GGTGGCAGCTGTGCGATAGCCGGCTCCCCGGTACAGCTTGGTACCGCACTGGCTAACGTGCTTATACCGCTGGTTCCGGTAGCATTCGCCTTCGGTGTAAGAAGACTTAGAAGAAAGAAATAAGAATCGATAAATAACCGATGGTGAGCCTTCGGGCTCACCATCACTTAATTCTTTCTTTGTTTTATAACCTAAAATGAATAAAACTGCCGGAGGAGCTGATTTATAGCTCCTTCGGCTTTTTTTATGGAAATAAACGTATTCTACTGTAGTCGAATTAAATCTCCAGAGTTCCAGATTCCCGGTATGAAAGATAAAACAGTAACGCTGATTCACTATGGAGAATTATCTCTCAAGGGCAGAAACCGCAGCCTCTTCGAGATAAGGCTTCAGGAAAATATAGAGAAGATGGCTGGCGGAAGGGTGCTCAGGCAAAGAGGACGGTTCGTCATGGAAGGCGGAAACCCGGAGCTCCTCTCCAGGGTGTTCGGTATATCCTGGTATGCATCTGCGTTCGTCGTGGACAAAGACTACGAGTCAATACGCAAAGCCGTGCTAAAAAAGGCTGGAGAGATAATCGAAGGCAAAGCGGATTTCGGCGTGAATGCAAACAGGTCCGACAAAAGCTTTCCCGTTCGCTCGATGGAGCTCGCTTCCAGGATCGGAAGTGAAGTGGCAGCCAGATTCGGCCTCCCTGTCAATCTCAAGAATCCGGCGCTCAGAATCAATATCGAGATAGCCGACAGGGTCTATATATATTTCGACAGGGTAGAGGGCCTGAGAGGCTTTCCGACAGGTGTCAGCGGTAGGGTATTATCCCTTTTATCCGGCGGAATAGACTCACCCGTCTCTTCATTTCTGATGATGAAGCGCGGATGCAGAGTGGACTTTATACATTTCCACGTTTTCAGCACCAACGACAAAGTATTCGGATCGAAAATGGAGAATCTGGCGCGGATACTCGATTCGTACCAGGGGCAATCCCGCCTTCACCTTGTCCCATATTATCCTTTCGAAATGGCGCTCCTCGGCGCCGGGGATGTGAAAGGCCACGAGCTTATCCTGTTCAGGAGATTCATGGCTCGCGTCGCATGCAAAGTAGCCGCGGCCGAAAGATGCCAGGCACTCGTTACGGGAGACAGTCTCGGCCAGGTGGCCTCACAGACGATGGAAAACATCACGCTCTTCAAGAATGCCGCCTCTCTGCCGGTATTTCAGCCGGTGATAGCGTTCGATAAACAGGAAATAGTCGATTACGCAAAGAAAATCGGTACCTATCAGGTATCTATCGCCGACTACAAGGACTGCTGCTCTATTGTCTCTTCCGGGCCGCGGACCAAGGCGCATCTGCGACGCGTCGAAGAGCTTGAAAAGGCGATGAACGTCGAAAGCGTGCTGGATCAGACGATGAAGCTCATTACCGTATACGAGTTATGACTGTTTTCGGGGTGTTTTCAGGAAAATAAATGATTAAAAAACCGTAGGCTCGGCTCTTCCCGCTTATTATCTTTAAATTACTTAAACGGTTCTACTTTTTCTTGCCGCTTTTCGGCGCTTCGCTGTAATCCATAAAGCCCCTGGGCTGGGGCGGCCCATCGTAGGAAAGCTTTTTCCATACGGCAGGGTCTCCGTAATAGAGCTTTATAACGAGAGTCCTGAACTGGTGGAAAAAGGTTTTGTTTCTGGCATTGATATGCTTCATTACCTTCTCGATCTCTTCCTTGTTGTCGAGGTCGTAAAAGGATTTCTTGAATGCGGCCTTGCTTACTGCTTCCAGGTTCCAGAAACCGGCGTCGAAGAATGTAGCCCCGCCCTTGTCTCTCCTGAAATAATTCATCAGCTTTTCCTTCATGCCGATGCTGCCGGACCCAGGAACCAGCTCTTCCGCAAGCTTGGCCATGTTCTTTTGGGTATTCTCGTTGAATACAACATAGCCTTTTTTTATTTCTATTCCTGTTTCGGGGGTTTCCTGCTTTGCGAAGGCCCGGGAACGCCCGAAAGCACCTCACCGCCGATTGCGCCTATCGCTACTGTCTTCAGGAATTTTCTACGCGAGTTTTCCATAGACTGTTTCCACCTGGTTTATCTCACAATTTCAATTTCCATATTGTTTTCCCGCGCGATTTCACGGGTCTTATTCTCGATTGAGGTAGCTCCCCTTCTGGCTTCGAGATTGTTCCTTATGGAAAATCTTATATTAGAGAGCGGAGTTTCCTGGACTTCAACTATTTTCAGCACGCTGTAAGTGCCGTCGGTTTTTTTGATGACTTCCGAAAGCGAGCCGAGTTCCCTGTCTTTAAAGTTCTGTATAAGCTCCCGCCTGGTGCCGAGATCGTTAAAGATAACGTTTGGATCGCTGCCGGCGAGGCTGCTGGCTATGTCTCTCAGCTCTTTCCCCTCTCCCGCCTGCTTTAGTATCTCGGGTCCGAGGTTCTCGTCCGTAAAGTTGATTTCAACCAGGTGGTATGCGGCGTACTTGCTCTTGTTTCTATTATAATACTCTTCGATGTCCTGTTCGGTTACTTCCTTCATGGGCGGGAGCTTCTCCATGATGTCCATTCTCACCTCTCTGGAGACGAGACTGGCCCTGAAATCCTCTATCTGCTGTTCATACTTTTTGTCTATCCCGCGCCTGAGCCCTTCCTGAAATAGTATTTCGTTAGTTACGGCCATGTCGACGGTACCGCCCTTTAGCTCATCCTCATATATTGGCACACCATTTACATATGCGACTATCTTAGTGTCCCTTTTCGGCTTATACCTTTCTACCTTGGTTGTTTCGGAGCCGGGCTCCCCCGCTTCCGTCGTGGTGTCTCCCTTTCCGTCGCTCGTCCCGGACTGGCTGCATCCCAGGAATAAAACTGCCGTGATCAGGAGGAACGGCGCTCTCATTTTCATTAAAATCTCCTTTTAACGCTCATAAAGTAAAACCTATGGTATAACTTATAAATTGACTTTAAGCAATAGTTTATTTATAGTATGAACCTTTCTGAATCATGCCGGCAAAAAAGCAAAAATATGACTGTATTGTTATAGGTTCGGGCCCGGGTGGAGCGCCGTTTGCGTGGCAGCTTGCCGCAAACGGAATGGACGTTCTGGTGCTGGAAGCAGGGCCCAAGTACGATCCCTACAAGGCCTACGCCCTCGACAAAACCGACTGGGAAACCCAGGGCTTTCCTGAAACAAAACGTATCCGCAACACGTTCGGGAAGTCTCAGCCGCTCGACCTCAAATACGAGAAGCTGAGATCATGGAACAAGGCCGTCGGCAAACTGAACAGGACAAAGGAGAGGAGGTACCTCAAATACCAGCACGTAGCCGGTATCGGAGGAACCACGCTTCACTTTCAGGGCGAGGCTCACAGGCTCAACGAAAACGCTTTTCGTATGAAGAGCCTTTACGACGTCGCCGTCGATTGGCCTATAGGGTATAGCGATCTAGAACCCTACTATGCCCAGGCCGAAAAAGTGCTCGGTGTCGCCGGGCCGGAAAAGGTCCCCGACAGGCCGAGGAAAAACCCATACCCGCTCAAACCGCACAAGCTCAGCTATGCAAGCCAGATAATCGAAAAGGGGTGCAAAAAGCACGGGCTCGAATTGACGCCCAATTCGGTCGCCATACTTTCCGAGGTTTATCGCGACGCTCCGCCATGCAATTACTGCAACGGCTGCGTCTGGGGCTGTCCGAGGAAGGATAAGGGCAGCGTCGACGTCACATTCATCCCGCTCGTTCAGGAAACGGGCAAATGCGAGATTCTGGAAAACGTTTTCGTCACCAGGATCGAAGTCGAAAAGAAGAACGGCGTTCGTAAGGCCAAGGGCCTTGTCTACTACGACAATAAGGGCAAGGAGCATTTCGTAAGCGGCGACTATATAACTGTTGCCTGCGGGGCGGTCGAAACCCCGAGGCTCCTGATTAATTCCGAAATCGATAACAACGACCTCGTCGGAAAGAATTTCATGGAGACGACTTTCTACGAGGCCGTCGCTTTTCATCCCGAAAGGCTCGACTCATACCGCGGCATACCGATGGACAGCATTATATGGAAATGGAATACCCCCGACCCGAAAAGAGGCTTTCCGGGCGGGCTCAGAATGTTCCCGACGGCAGGGAGCGCGCTCGGTCCCTTAAGCTACGCCTTGAGGTATAGCTCGGGATGGGGCGAAAGCTTCGTGAAGGACGTCGAAAAATGGTTCGGCCATGCTGTTGCTGTAGGCGGCATAGCCGAGTTTCTTCCGAATGACGACACTTTCATAACCGTAAATCCCGATATTAAGGACCAGTACGGAGCGCCTGTCGCTAATATACAGTCCTTCCTCGGGGAGTCCGAGCTCAAGTGTCTCGAATTTATGTCGGCAAAGGCTAAGGAGATTCTCGATGCGAGCGGTGCCACTGAGATCGTCGAGGAAGTTTCGACGTACGATCTCTTCTCGGCGACTCATGTCTACGGAACGTGCAGGATGGGAAAGGACAGGGAAAAGTCCGTAGTCGATCCTTCCCTCAGATTCCATGGTATTCCGAATCTTTTAGTGACGGATGCGAGCGTTTTTCCGACCTCGGGCGGAGGTGAAGCCCCGTCTCTAACCATTGAGGCGCTCAGTTTAAGAGCGGCCGATTTGTTGTTGAAAGAACTTAAAAAAGGTTGATCCTCTTTTGAGTCTATCGTTATCTAAAATTCTGTTAATACTGTTCTTTCTTTCTATAGTTCTCACCGGAGCCGATTCCCGGTCCGAGGATAAAATCCCGCAGTTCACCGACGTTAAAAACAAAACTGGTGTGAGAACCGCTCAAACGCTTGGCCAGACCGGAGCGTGGGGTGATTACAATAACGACGGATGGCTCGATATAATAATTTCCGACATAGCAAGGCGCTCCCCGCGTCAGAGTCAGGGCTCGCGCGCCAGATCGCGGGGGGGATATCAGCGGCCGGTGCCTGCTCAGGAGGAGCCGGAAAGAAAACCGCTCCAGCTGCTTTATCTCTATGCGAGCCGCGAAGGCAAAACATTCGCCGAAGTGTCCGAGTCCTCAGGGCTTCTTAATGTCGGCGTAAATGCGGCATCGTGGGCCGATTATAACAACGACAGCTACCTCGACATCGCTCTCTCTCCTATCGAGGCCGGGAAACCCCCGCTACTCTTTAAAAACTCCGCCGAGTTCGAATTCTCCGACGTTTCCGAAGCCGCGGGGCTAAAGGAAGAGGGGGCGGTTTCGATGAACGTCACGTGGGCGGATTACGACCGCGACGGGTTCGTCGATCTCTTTCAGGCGGGAAGGGGGAAGTCGTTCCTCTATCGCAACAACGGCGACGGCACCTTCACGAACGCAACAGACAAACTGCCTATCGATGAAAAAACCTCGGCCTACAGCGCCACATGGTTCGACGCCAACAACGACGGCTATCCCGATCTTTTTTTAGGAAATTCAGGTTCGAACAAATTCTATCTCAATAACGGCGACGGCACCTTCAAGAACGCGACAGAAGCGTCCGGGCTCGCGGGAGAGGAAGGCTGGAGATCTGCGGCTGCGTGCGCCGGGGACTACAACGGCGACGGCTACCTCGATCTCTACATCGCGAATCTCGGCAGGGATGCGAGGAACGCTCTTTACAAAAATAACGGAGACGGCACTTTTACGGACGTCACGGAAGAGACTGGAACCGGCGATGTAGGCGACGGAAGAACCTGCGCCTGGATAGATTTCGACGCCGACGGCAGGCTCGATATATTCACCACCAACCACGTCCATCCAAACAAACTCTACAGAAACCTGGGCGACCAGAAATTCGCCGACGTCGCCAAGGAAGCGGGAATCGATTTCCCGAAGGACATATTCTCGGCCTCGTGGGGAGATTACGACCGCGACGGGTTTCTCGACGTTTTCCTTAACGGGCATATCGGCACTGCCCTGATGAAAAACGGCGGAAACGGCAACAACTCTCTAACGCTCAAGCTCGAAGGAAACGGGAAGACAACAAACGCTTCGGCCATAGGCGCACGCGTCGAGGTTAGGGCGCCTTCTCTCGGTCTTCAGGTAAGAGAGGTCTCGGGTGGGAAGGGATGCTGCGAGCAGGATATGCTTCCCGTTTATTTCGGTCTCGGGGGTGAGAAAGCGGTGAATATTGTGGTAAAATGGCCGGGAGGGGAAACGTGCAAGTTCGAGAAAACCCCTGTCGACAAAAATAAGCAGTTCATAATCCGCGAGGCGGGCTGCAAGCTGGTCCCTTCCAGGTAAATATCTGGAGGAGTCAGGCTGGCGCATTACTTGACGCAAATAAATGGCTAACGAATCCCTCTCTGTAATCCTTCCGGCGCACAACGAAGAAGAAAATATTGCGAATACTGTTTCGGACTGCGTTTCGTACCTCGGTTCAAATTTCCCTGAATACGAAGTCATAGTCGTCAATGACGGCTCGCGGGATCGAACACGCGAGATAGTCGAGGAATTGTCGCGGCAGAACCCGGCCGTCGTGCTCGTAAACCACGAAGTGAACAAGGGCTACGGCTCCGCCTTAAGGAGCGGCTTCGACAAGGCATCGCTCGATTATATCTTCTTCATGGACAGCGACGGCCAGTTCGATATAACCGACCTCGACAGGCTGGTCCCTCACATAGGCGGAAAAAACGTCGTCATAGGCTATCGGGAAAACAGGGCTGATTCCTTCGTACGCTCACTCAATGCATGGATGTACGGCCTTTACATCCGGCTCATGTTCGGCCTCTCGGTTAAGGATATGGACTGTGCATTCAAGATATTCCCGACCGAGGCTTATCATAAGGTAAGGCCCATAAAATCTGGGGGCGCGCTCTTCAGCGCAGAGTTTCTTATAAAGCTAAAGAGAGTGGGCTACGTGTTTAAGGAAGTCCCCGTCCGGCATTTTCCGCGGAAGTTCGGTTCCCAGTCCGGCGCCAATTTAAAGGTAATACTAAGGATGTTCAGGGAATCGTGGAAGCTAAGAAATGAGCTCAGGAACAGCTGACAGAGCGGACTTCCTGAAGAATCCCGCCGGACTTCTCGTTTTAATTCTCACGGCAGGGTTTATTCTGCGGATTTTTCTTTCGCTGTTTTTAACCTACGAGCCCGACTTTAACACCTGGCGGGGGTGGGGATCCCAGCTATCGGCATCGGGATTCGACAAATTCTACGGACGCCACTGGTGCGATTACATGCCGGGCTATCTCTACGTCCTTTGGGCGCTCAACGGTATCGGTAAAGTGATTCCGGGGCTTCCTGTGGAGATTCTATTCAAGCTGCCGGCGAACCTGGCCGACCTCGGGATTTCTATCTTAATATTTTTTTGGGTAAGGGGAGTCGCTTCCGCGAAAACTGCTCTCATTTGCGCCACGGCTTATTTTTTTAACCCGGCGGCCCTTTCCAATTCCACGTTCTGGGGCCAGGTCGATTCTTTTCACGCCTTACCAATAATGCTCTCTGTTTTTCTTGGCCTCCGAAACAAGTTCTTTCTCTCCGGCCTTTTCATAGCGCTTGCATTCATGATAAAGCCCCAGAGCATAGTAGTGTTTCCGGTTATCGGGCTCCTGGCCGCAAGATCTATTATCGCTCCTCGACTCAATTTCAGGCTTGAATCTATACTCCCGGTGCTTTTCTTTCTCGTGGCGATAGCGCTGACAATATTTCTAGTCTCTCTTCCTTTCATATGGAATAAGCTCGATTCTGTAGCCTACGCTTTCACCGGTCCTGTGGAGCTGATAATAAGCAGGTTCCAGGCAGCCTACGGGGAATATAAATTCACGTCCCTCAACGCGTTTAATATCTGGGGCGCAGCCGCGATGTGGGAGAACGACGAAATAGTAAAATTCGGCCTCACTTTAAGGACCTGGGGCACGATATCTTTCATGACGTGCTATGCGCTGGTAAGCGGCCTGCTTATCTTTTTCACGGTTGTAAAATCGGATATAAAAAGGGACTACGCTTATCTCGTCCCGGAAGCGATCACCCT
>JAGVLR010000035.1 GCA_020054175.1 Candidatus Dadabacteria bacterium | reverse complement strand
TACAACAACACCAACTACGCGCTGCTCGGCCTCATTATCGAAAAGACCGCCGGCAAGCCGCTTGCGCAGGTGATGAAGGAGAGGTTGTTCGAGCCGCTGGGGATGAAGCAAACCTACCTGCCAGCAAGCACTGACATCACAATGCCCGAGCCCTACGCGCACGGCTACGGATACGGCAGCGTCGCGGCCGTATTGACGGACGACTCGCCTTACCCGCCCGATATCGTGGCCGCGGCCCGGGCAGGCACCCTCAAGCCCAAGGACTTCACCGGCCTCAACCATTCTTTCGCCTGGGCGGCCGGAGGCGCGATCTCGACCGCGAACGATATGGCCACGTGGATCAAGGCGCTGGTTTCAGGAAAGGTGCTCGACGCCGAGTATCAGCGCAAATGGTTAGGCAGCTTCAAGCCGCAGGACCCGGACAAGCCCTACGGGCAGCAGTATGGTTACGGCATGGTCCGGCTAAGCTGGGGCCCGAACGTGATTTATTTTCACGGCGGAGAGACCGTGGGCTACAACTCGAAAATCAGCTACGACCCGAGCAACCAGACGACGCTCATAATATGGACCACTCTGTCGGTATCGCTCGGCGGACAGCAGCCGGCAAATACCCTGATGGTGAATGTGCTCGATCAGATCTATGAGGTATCACCGCTGGCGGCTCCCGCACCGAGTGGAAAAGACGGGAAATGATAAGTGAGCGGATAAAACAGATACGTAAGGAGAGAGGACTATGCGTTTACGCAGAGTAATTGAATCCGGGATAAGGCCGGCCGCACTGATTTTCGCTATATTCCTGCTCGCCGGCGCGGCGGGCTGCAACGACAATAACAACAACGAGAATCTGCCGAGGTTCGAGGATGCGGATTGCTCGGAAGTCGTTCCCTATGCGGAGAAGGGGCTGCCCACGCCGGAAGATATCGCAATTTCGCGGTGCGGCTTTCTGTTCGTGCCCGAGAAACACTCCGAGTCGACCGGGCGCTCCATCCGCCTTGCCGTCATCATCGTGCCGTCGGTGAATCAGCCGCCTCTTCCCGAACCAGTTGTGTTCCTGGCGGGCGGTCCCGGCGGCAGCGCGCTGATTGAAGTCGATTCACTCGCGGCAGCCGGCGTGAACCAGTACCGCGATCTCATACTCATGAGCCAGCGCGGGACGGTGTTCGCCGCCCCCGAGCTGATGTGCCCGGAGCTGGATGAATACTATATAGAGAGCCTCAACTTCCCGGTGGACTCTCAGGAGAACCGGGACGCGCACGACGCCGCGTCGGAGGCCTGCTTTGTTCGCCTGTCCGGGAACGGGATAGATATAAGCGCTTACAACACGGTCGAGAACGCCGCCGATTTCGCCGACCTCCGGAAGGCGCTCGGTATCGCCGAATGGAACGTGTTCGGGGTTTCGTACGGCACCTACCTCGCGCAAACGTTGATGTATCAGCATCCCGAAGGCATACGTACAGTGACGCTCGATTCCGTGGAGCCCCTCGATGACGCCATAATGGCCTCCTTGATGGCGCCTAACGCCAGAGAGGGCCTCGACAACTTTTTTGCCGCATGCGAGGCGCAGCCCTCGTGCGCCGCCTCATATCCGGACCTCGCCGGGACGTTCACACGTCTCGTAAACGAGCTGGAGGCGGATCCGGTCACCACAAGCGTGGAGGTCTCACCGGGCAATCCGGTGAACGTCGTGCTCGACGGCGGAGCGATAGTGAACGGGATAATAGACAACACCTTCAATACCCATAGCTTCCCGAACGTGCCCTTGTGGATCGACCAGCTCGACAACGGGCAGCCGGAGAACATAGCCCGGCTCCGCGCAGTACCCGCGTTTACTCCTCCAAACGTACTCGCCTACGGCATGACCTTCGGTATGATTTGCAGCGGATATATGGCCGAAGACAGCGAGGAGAGCGTGCTCACGTTGGGGCGGCTGGCCTTCCCGGACTATCCCGACTCTGTGCTAGAGCCGTCCCTGCACTTCACCTTTGCGCTCGACGACTGCGAAATCTGGGACATCCCCAAGACGCCCAAAGCCCTTCGCACCGCCACGGGCAGCAACATACGGACATTGGTCGTATCGGGCACGTTCGACGCCGTTACGCCGCCGAGCACGGGCGTGAAAGGCGCCATTCCGCTCACGAATTCAATCGTGCTGGCATTCGCCGGGGTGGGACATGCAGTGATCCAGTCGAATACCTGCGCACAGGAAGTGTTCGCTTCCTTCCTGGACGATCCGGAAGCGCCGGATACGTCCTGCGTCGCCGTACTCGAACCGGCGCCGTTTAATGTAGGAGAGTGATACCGCCAAATATCCGGCACGAATAAACATCACGAATAAAGAACGGCTGCCCCGGTTGGAACGAATCCGGCCGGGGCAGCCGTTCTTCTTTATGCGCCCGCCCGGACGGCTTTCTAAAATTTCTTTTCCGTAGTAAGATTGGGAAATATACAAATAACCCTGCCGAAGGAGAGAGTTATGGATTTTCCGAAGAAAGAAGATACGGTCCTGGTCGTCATTGACATGCAGGAGAGGCTGATGTCCGCCATGCCCGACCTTAACTCGCGCGTGGCGGTGAGGAATGTCCGGGTTCTTATAGAAGCGGCGAAGGTGCTCGGTATCCCGGTGCTTGTGACGGAGCAGTATCCGAAGGGGCTCGGGCCGACGATAGAAGACGTGAAAGAATCACTGGGGGAAGGGGCGGCGCCTATAGAGAAGATAGTGTTCAGCTGCGCGAGGTCGCCCGAGTTCGCCGACGCAATGAAAGACCTCGGCAGGAGCTCTTACCTGTTGGCGGGCGTGGAGACGCACGTATGCGTGCTTCAGACGGCTATAGATCTTGTGAACGAAGGGTATACCGTACATGTTCCGGCGGATGCTGTGGTATCGAGGAACGACATCGACTGGCAGAAGGGGCTCGAACTCATGGGGAAGGCGGGGGCTACGGTGGGCACGACCGAGGCTTTTCTCTTCATGCTTCTGGAGCGGGCGGGGACCGACGAGTTTAAGGCTGTTTCGAAGCTGGTGAGGTAGAAATGAGGGAATTGAAAAGATAGATCTCTCACTGTTTTAATTTGAGGTATTTCCGAGCAGTACCAGATATGCTTTCTTGCAATCGGCTCAGGGCGTCCGATTCCTCGCTCGCTCGAAATCGTTGTTCGAAATGACAGGCTGAAGGTACCTCCTCACCCTTTATCCCTCTCCCCCGGAGGGGAGAGGGAAAATAGTAAAGACGAGATTCTGAATGTTTTGATTTGTGTCACTTTGGAGCAGTACTAGACAGCCTTTCGTGCAATCGGCCAAGGGCTCTCGATTCCTCACTCGCTCGGAATCGTAGTTCAGGATGACGGAAGAAACAAGACGGGATTGCTGCGGTCGCGGAAGGCGCTCCCTCGCAATGACAAAAACTCTTGACTGATTACTGGCGGAAGTGGATTCCCGATATATAGGCAGG
>JAGVLR010000071.1 GCA_020054175.1 Candidatus Dadabacteria bacterium | reverse complement strand
CGCACCCAAGCACGACCATCCCCGGCAGGAGCACCCAGAAGTCAGCCCCAATGAGTAGCGGGGCCTGCGCGAAAAACCCCAAGGCGATGAGGAACGATCCCACAAGCGCCGGTATCTTGACGCCGACCCTGTCGAATATCCTTCCCGCGAGCTGCGACATCACGACGACAGCCAGTATTATGGGCATGAACGCGAGCCCGGTTTGAACGGGCGTGAACCCGATTATGTTCTGGAGATATATCGCGCCGAACACGATTATTATGATCATCGCGAACTGTATACAGAACATGAGCACGGCGTCGGCCGTGAACGCCCTGTTCCGAAACAGCCTCAGCTCGATGAGCGGATCGTCCGTCCGGAGCTGAAAGTAAGAGAAGAGCGCCAGGAGGAAGAGTCCCCCGCCGACGAGGCTGTACGTTATCGGCGAGCTGAACCCCCAGTCGTGCCCCTGCTGGAGGCCGTAAACGAACGCGAACATCCCCGCGATGAGGAGC
This sequence comes from Candidatus Dadabacteria bacterium, assembly GCA_020054175.1. Taxonomy (GTDB): domain Bacteria; phylum Desulfobacterota_D; class UBA1144; order Nemesobacterales; family UBA2774; genus JADLGH01. Next base: position 2,008 of record JAGVLR010000071.1, on the reverse strand, counting down.
CCGGCGTAAACGGGATTAATCTTCCGCCCGGGCTGCCTGACGTCCGGCGGCTTCGAGATATAAGTCATGACGAGCGCGAGCGCGGCCACCGGGAGATTTATCCAGAACACCCATCGCCAGTCGAGATATTCGGTGAGGAATCCGCCCAGAAGCGGGGCCAGTGCGAGGAATGCCTGCGCGACGCCGACGTAGATCGCCATCGCCTTTCCCCTCTCGCGTATGTCGAAGGAGTCGATCACTATCGCGGCGGAGGACGGGAGCATGAGCGCGGCTCCCAAACCCTGAAACGCGCGCGCCCAGACAATCATCCCCTCGTCCGGCGCGAGTCCGCAGGCGGCCGAGGCGAGGGCGAATAGCACGACGCCCGCGACGAACGCATGCACGCGGCCGATTATGTCACCTATCTTCCCGCCGAGGGCGACAGTCGCCGCCAGCGAGAGCACGTAAGCGTTCACAATCCACTGAAGCCCTGTCTGGGAGACTGCAAGATCGGCCTGGATGCGGGGAAGCGCGACGCTCACGACTGTCTGATCGACGAAAATCATCGACAGCGACCCCGTCATCGCGATGAGCGTCATCCATTTGTGCCTGTTATCCGGGGTCATATGACGAGAGCGCCCGCACGATTTTCGATGCCGGGCGAAGTAAATGTAATCCTGTGCGCGGGAATGTCAAACCGGTTTCCGGCTGTTAACAGAGCGGCGGAGAAGACGCCATCGAATCCGTGCTGAAACGATTTTTCCGGTCGGCCCCGGGGCTTGAATTTTCCTCGAAATTAACTTATAACTAGTCACATCCGGCCGAACGCCTCATTCTCGCGTAAGCCGGGAGGTATTTCTTGAGCGCCGTAATACTGAGCCTTATCATATTCGCATTTATTTGTGCGGGGATGCTTCTCGGAGTCATCCTCCGCTCCCTTTTGCCCGAGCGTCACCTGAGCGAAGAATCCCGGAACATGGTCACGATAGGCATGGGTATAGTCGCGACGATGGCCGCCATCGCGACGGGCCTGTTCGTTCAAGGCGCGCAGGAAAATTTCCGCGACCAGCGGAGCGGCATAATAGAAATGGGGGCGAAGATTGTCCTTATCGACAAGCTGCTTAAGGATTACGGACCGGAAGCCGACGCCGCACGGGCGGTGCTGAGAAACGGCGTCGAGCGCACGATGGAGCAGCTCTGGCCCAAGGACGGCTCCACCGGCGCCGAGATGGAATCGGACGAGGCCCGGTCCGAAACCCTCTACTACAGCATACTGTCGCTGAGTCCCGCCACAGACGCGCAGCGCTCGATTCGCGACGAGGCTGTCTCCCTCTCCTACGATCTCGCCGAGGGCCGCTCCGGCCTCATAATGGCGCAGACCAGGGTCGCCCCCGGGGCGTTTCTGTTCGTGATAGGGGTAATCGTGTTCTGGTTCGTCTCGATATTTTTCAGCTTCGGGCTCTATGCGCCGACAAACGCTACGGTCGTCTCGACGCTCGTCGTAGCCGCTCTCGCCGTCGCACTGGCGCTGTTCATAATCATGGAGCTGAACACGCCGTTCAGGGGACTGCTGCGTATGCCGAGCGGGCCGATAGTCGAAGCCCTCGCTCACATCAGCAGGTAGCGTCTGTTTACGCCGAAGACGCGCGGCTGACTCCTACCCTGCGTCTCCGCCCTTTCCCGAGAATATCAGCAGAAGCATCTCCGTGCCGTCGAGCCTGAGGTACGATAGCTCGATGTCGGTAGACGGGAAGTGCCACTTTCTGTCGGCCGACGTGCCCGGGTCGTTCGACGTTTTCTCGACGTCCGGCGGGCCGTACTTCGAGGCGAGGCTCTCTTCGAGCTTGACGAACGTCTCCGCCCAGCCGTACCCTTCCGGCGTCTTCTTCGGAACGAACACTATCTTCCTGAGCGTCTTCGTGCCGGCGTCCATCCACAGGCTCGCACGCAGCGGGACGCCCCCTATCTCCAGGTCTGCCAGCTCGATGTCGCTGTAGGCGTTTTCCTCAGAATCCTCGCGAGGCTTGTG
>JAGVLR010000129.1 GCA_020054175.1 Candidatus Dadabacteria bacterium | reverse complement strand
TTCCAGAACCCCTGCCTCGTCATTCCCGCGCCGCGCCTCGTGACGAAGAGGGCCTTCGACTCCCGGGTCTTAAGAAGCGCCGGCCTCGAATCGCGGAGATACAGCAAAAGCTTCTCCTTAGCCTTATCCCCGATGGGGACTATCCGCTCTTTCGAGCCCTTGCCGTATACGATTACGAACCCGAGCTCGAAGTTGACGTCGTTCAGCTTGAGTTCGATAAGCTCCGACACCCTTATCCCCGTGGCGTAGAGTATCTCCAGCATGGCGGCGTCGCGGAGCCCCTCGGGAATTGATTCGTCTGGCGCGCCGATGATGCTCTCGACGTCGTCGAGGGATATTACGCCCGGTATGGCCTTTTTCATCTTCGGGGTTTTTATGTGAGCGGTCGGATCTTCCGACAGGACTTTCTCCGAGAGAAGGTACTTGAAGAACTGCTTCACAGAGACCATGCTCCTCACGATCGAGGTCGCGCTGAGCCCTTCCTCGCGGGAATGAGTGAGGAAGTCGAGTATGTGATTGTACTTTATTTCGCGGGCGGAGGTTATGCCCCGGGATTCAATAAAAAGGAGGAACTTTTTAAGGTCCCTCCCGTAAGATTCCAGCGTATTTTCTGAAAGACCTTTTTCAACTACGAGAAACGAAAGGAATGAGTCGAGAAGGTCGTTCATTGATTTTCATTTTACTATATCAGGTGCCCATTTCCCAGGAGCTGAGGTACTTCTTCTGCTCCGGCGTGAGCTTGTCTATCTGTACGCCCTTTGCCTTGAGCTTTATGCGGGCGACGGACTGGTCTACGGCCGTCGGGACGTCGTAAACGCGCTTCTCCAGCTTCTTCGCGTTCTTTACTACGTACTCGGCGCAGAGGGCCTGGTTGGCGAAGCTCATGTCCATGACGCTCGACGGGTGGCCTTCGGCGGCTGCGAGGTTTATAAGCCTTCCGTCCCCGAGGACGTTAATGCGCTTTCCCTTGGCGAGCGTGTATTCTTCTACATACTCCCTTATCTTTCTCTTGCCTTTGGCGATTTCGGCGAGGCCGTCGAGATCGAGCTCGACGTTGAAGTGCCCGGAGTTGGAGATTATCGCCCCGTCCTTCATGACCTTGAAATGCTCTTTTCTGATGACGTGAATATTGCCGGTTACTGTGCAGAAGAAGTCGCCTATCTTCGCCGCTTCGGCCATCGGCATAACCCTGAATCCGTCCATGACGGCCTCGAGCGCCGCGAGCTCGTCGACTTCCGTTACGACGACGTTCGCGCCGAGCCCTCTCGCCCTCATCGCGAGGCCCTTACCGCACCACCCATACCCGCAGACGACGAAAACCGTGCCTGATATGAGCCTGTTGGTCGCCCTTATGATACCGTCGAGGGTGCTCTGGCCGGTGCCGTAGCGGTTGTCGAAGAAGTGCTTCGTCTTGGCGTCGTTGACAGCTATTATCGGATACTCGAGAACGCCGCTTTCGGCCATGCTGCGGAGGCGTATGACGCCCGTGGTCGTCTCTTCCGTCCCGCCTATGAGCCCCTTCAGTTTGTCCCTCTTGTCTTTGTGTAGAGTCGAAACGAGATCGGCTCCGTCGTCCATCGTTATGTGCGGCGAAAGGTCCAGCACGCTGTTAATATGCTTGTAGTAGGTCTTCGTATCCTCGCCCTTTATCGCGAAGACGGAAATCTTGTGGTCCTTCACGAGATACGCCGCCGCGGCGTCCTGGGTGCTGAGCGGGTTCGAGGCGCAGAGGGCGACGTTCGCCCCGCCGTCCTTGAGCGTTATGGCGAGGTTCGCCGTCTCGGTTGTTACGTGAAGACACGCCGCGATCGTTATGCCCTTCAGCGGCTTTTCCTTTTTGAATCTCTCCTGTATCAGCGCGAGTACCGGCATCTCCTCGGCAGCCCATTCAACCCTGAGCTTCCCTTCCTTTGCCAGTGCAAGGTCCTTTACGTCGTAGGTCATTATTGCCTCCGTTGGTGTATATGTAAGGTGGTTATCGAGGACTTCAGGAAGCGGCCTTCGCCAGCTCCCTTGTCTTGTCCGTTTTTTCCCATGTGAATTCGGGGTTGCTTCTTCCGAAGTGCCCGTAAGACGCCGTCTCTCTATATATCGGCCTAAGCAGATCGAGAGAGGATATTATTCCAGAAGGGCTCAGATTGAATACCTCCCTTATGGCGGTCGAAATCTTCTCTTCGGGGACGGTAGCCGTGCCGAATGTCTCGACCATTATCGAAACCGGCTCGTGTATTCCGATAGCGTACGCAAGCTGCACCTCGCACTCCCTGGCGAGCCCCGCGGCCACGACGTTCTTCGCGACGTAGCGGGCCATGTACGCGGCGCTGCGGTCGACCTTGGACGGGTCCTTCCCCGAAAAAGCGCCGCCTCCGTGCCTCGCCCATCCGCCGTATGTGTCGATGATTATCTTCCTGCCGGTGAGCCCGGAATCACCCATCGGGCCGCCCGTTACGAATCTGCCTGTCGGGTTTATGTAAATCTTCGTCTTGTTCGAAAGGAGATCGCTTTCTATCGTGTGTTTGATTACCTCTTCGTATATACCTTCGTATATGGTCTTCGTATCGACGTCCGCAGCGTGCTGGGAAGATACGACGACGGCGTCTATCGCTACCGGAACCTTGTTCTCGTAGCGCACGGTGACCTGCGTCTTCCCGTCGGGGCGGAGGAACGGCAGAATGCCTTCCTTTCGCGTATCCGAAAGCCTCTTCGCGAGCTTGTGGGCTATGACTATTGGAGTCGGCATGAACTCGGGCGTCTCGTCGCTCGCGTATCCGAACATCAGCCCCTGGTCGCCTGCTCCCTGCTCCTTGTCCTTGCTGGAGTCTACACCCATGGCGATGTCCGGCGACTGCTTGTCGACCACGATTATTAAGCCGCAGGTGTTGGCGTCGAAGCCCATGGCGCTGTCGGTGTAGCCGATTTCGGTTATGGTCTTTCTTACGGTGTCGGCGAGGTCGACTATAGTGTTAGCCGTTATCTCTCCCGCTACCACGACCAGGCCGGTCGTGAGGAGGGTTTCGCACGCGACTCTGCTTTTCGGATCGCCTGAAAGCATCGCGTCGAGCACTGCGTCCGAGATCTGGTCCGCCATCTTGTCCGGATGGCCTTCAGTTACGGATTCGGATGTGAATATGAAATTCTCGTGAGGCATTTATTAAGTCCTTTGTATAGAATGAGTATTTTATAACAAAACGGGATAGCGTAAATAGTTTTAAAAGCTCTGTCAAGAAACCCCGGGGGTGCGGATGAAGCCCCGGATGCGGGGATTACGTCGGCCAGGGAGAGATTTTTTCACAAGAGGCATGGCATGGTATAATCCGTACCCTGAAACCGGCAGGATTGCAGGCCCGAAAAAATGTTACAGGAAGGATAAAATGAAAAAATTAATAGTGCCCTCAATACTTTCCGCGGACTTCGCCAGGCTCGGGGACGAGGTCAGGGCCGTGAAAGATGCCGGAGCCGACTGGATTCACGTCGACGTCATGGACGGACACTTCGTTCCGAACATAAGCATAGGCATCCCGGTCGTCGAATCCCTTGCGAAGTCGGCCCCCCCGCCGATGGACATACACCTTATGATAGACAACCCGGACGAGTTCGTGGAAAAGTTCATCGACGCCGGCGGAGACGCCGTCCGGGGCGTAACTGTTCAGATAGAGACCTGCAAGCTCCTCTACAGCACCATATCGGCCATAAAAGCCCGTGGAGTCAGCGCCGGCATCGCCCTTAACCCGACAACGCCGCTTTCCGCTCTCGAAGAGGTCTTCGAGTACGTGGACATGATATTGATAATGACCGTCGAGCCGGGGTTCGCCGGGCAGAAGTTCATACACTCGATGGTGCCGAAGGTGAGAAAGCTCCGGGATATAATCGACCGCTCGGAGCATAAGCCGCTCATAGAAGTCGACGGCGGCATAAAGCTCGACAACATACACGTCATAGCCGAGGCCGGCGCTGACGCCATAGTCTCCGGCTCCGGCATATTCCACACGGAGAGCTACGCCGAAACCATATCGCTCATGAGAAAAGCGGTCTCGGGCAAGTAAGCCGTTCAGCGCTGCCGTAACTACCATAAGCGCGTAGTTCGCGGCTTCCCGGATTTTTGCCGCTTCCGGTTAAGGCGTTATTGGTTTAAAATTGTTATGCCAGGTATGAACCCGGGGGGAAATTATATAAAAAACGTTGAAGAATATTTCATCTCGCTCGCGGGCGAGGGGATAATGCTCTCGTCCATAGACTACGACCTCATACGCGGATGGCGGGACGGCGGAATACCTGAAGAGATAGTCATGAGGGGCATAAGCCGGGCCTTCGGCGACAAGGGGCGGAAGGCAATGCCGGGCGGCTCGATAAGGGGTCTCAGGCAGTGCGCTGAATTCATAAAGACGTGCGCGGAGGAATACGGGTACCGCTCGTCCAGCGGTAGAGGCGACGTAACTGAGGCAGAGGCGGGCAGGGGCGCGGATCCGGAGCTTTCGATAACGGAGAGGCTCGGCAGGCTGATCGAGTCGGAAAAGAGGGATGCGGTAAGGAAATACTACTCCGGCCTCAGGGCGCGCATACTAAAGTCGGAGGGCGGCGATGAGCTTCCGTTATCCCGGCTGATAGGCGAAGCGATGGACGAGTTCTTCGCGTCCCTGCCGGATAAGGAACGGGAGAAGATAGAGGCCGAGGCGCGCGGCAAGCTGGGCGAGAGGGCGCGTTTAATGACCGAAAAGGCATATGCCGAAAGCCTGGTATCGTTCAGGAACGAGATACTGAGCAAAAAATATTCGATAGAGAGCGTGGTATAAGGGCTTGATACTTTCCGAGAAGAAAAAATCCGCCGGTTGCGAAGAATGCCACTATGCCGGTTACACCGTCAAAACGAGTGGAAACTACGCGCGGGCCGTGCTCTGCGAATGCGTCATTAACTGCGAGAGGTGCGGAGGCAGCGGCAACGTCATGCGGCGGAACGAGAACGGTTACGCCAAAATATCGTCGTGCGCGGCGTGCGGAGTCGTCAGGCGAAACGTCAGGCTCTACAACGGGGCCAACATCCCGGCCAAGTATTTTCACGTCCACCAGGTAGATGCCGGGCTTTCTCCCGGCTCCATGAACCAGTCGCTCCAGAAGGCGCTCATCTATGCCAAGGAAGAGTTCGTAAAGAAGTTTCCGACCAGGAAGGGGTTTTTGCTCATGGGGGCGTCCGGGCTCGGAAAGACCCACCTCGCCGTCGGAACCATCGCCGAGCTGACCCTCGGGCACGGCGTTAAATGCATGTTCAAGGATTTCTTTTATCTATTGTCCGAGCTTAAGCAGGCCTATTCGGAAGGCACCCCCGAGAACGACGTCATACTGCCGCTCGTCGAGGCCGAGGTGCTCGTCATAGACGAGCTCGGGAAGGGGAGGAGCAGCGAGTGGGAGCTCAACATACTCGACCAGCTCATATCCAAGCGCTACAACGCCTCGCGGCAGACGCTCGCCACGACAAACTATGTTACCCGCGAGATAGCGCGCGAGAAGGGCGACGCGACGGAGATACTAGAGGCGAGAGTAGGGGAGAGAATAGCGTCGCGGCTCTTCGAGATGTGCGAGTTTCTGTACCTGGAAGGCAAGGACTACAGAAGAAAGGCCCGGAAGGCCTAGCGGCTCTAAAACTCCCAGAACCGGGAGTGCTCCTTTTTCACCTTTTCGATTACGTCGTCGGCCGCCGTCGGTTGTGAGCCAATGTCGTAATCAGTACGTTTCTTGTCGAGTAGCTCTTCCAGCACTTCTTTCGTACAAATCCAGAGCCCGTCGAGGTTGTATCCGCCTTCGAGTATAAATGCAATCTTGCCATCGGAATGTTTGTCCGCGGCGTCGAGCATGAACCTCGCCTGCCGGGCGAAGCCTTCGGGGGTGACGCGCATTCCGCCGAGCGGGTCTTCGAAGAATGTGTCGAACCCGGCAGAGACGAGTATGAATCCGGGCTTATACTGCTCGATCACGGGGCCGAGTATCTCGGAGAATATCTTGATATATTCGGCGTCGCCCATGCCTTCGGAGAGCGGAACGTTCACGTTGAATCCCCCGCCGTCCCCCGAGCCTGTTTCATTGAGGGCCCCCGTGCCGGGGTAAAAGGGGTACTGGTGCGCCGAAAAGTAAAGCACGTCGCTTCTATCGTAAAACATGTGCTGGGTGCCGTTCCCGTGGTGGACGTCCCAGTCTACTATGAGAACCCGCTCAATGCCTTTCAGCTGTGTGAGATAAGCGCCGCCCACGGCGACGTTGTTGAAGAGGCAGAAGCCCATGGCCTTGCCTGACTCGGCATGGTGCCCGGGCGGCCTCACGAACGGAAACGCGCGGTCGAGTTTACCTTCGAGTATCGCGTCTATCGAGGACAGCATTCCGCCTACGGCCCTGACAGCCGCGTCGAACGAGGCCGGGCTGGTCGTGGTGTCGGCGTCGAGAAATACGCGCGGCCTTCCCCTTGTCGACGCCATTTTGTCGTAATGCTCGGGCGTGTGAACGAGAGTTATCTCTTCCTTGGTAGCGTCCCTGGGCTCTAGTATCGTGACCTCGTCCCTCATGCCGGTGTGCCGCAGCATTTCGGCGATCGCGAGTATGCGCTCGCTGGTTTCGGGATGTCCCATGCCGTTATCGTGATCGACGAAGAGCTTATCGATGACTATGCCTGTTCTGGACATGCGGCGACGCCTCCGAAAAAGAATGAGCTAAATCGTAGCACACTATGGGGCCGGCTCAAAGGACGTCGACTTTCGCGCCGCTCCCGATGAGCTTCCTTATAGCTCCCGCGAGGTATACGGAGCCCGCGATGCAGGAGGGCTCCTTCATGCGAAGGAGCTCTTCGTACGCCGAGGCGTAGTCTTTGATTATCCTGATCTCGCAGTGAAGGTATCTGGAGGCGGCAGCCAGGAGCTTTTCGGCAGGCGCCGCCCTCGATGACGGGACTTCCGTTATGATGAGCTTTTCTGCTACGCCCGCTATCTCCCTAAGAAACGGGGCGTGTTGCTTGTCGTCGAGCATGCCGAGAAGGAAGGTGAACTTCGTTCCCGGATACAGGGTTCGGAGCGCGTTAGCGAGCGCTTTCCCGCCGCCGGGGTTATGTGCGCTGTCGAGTATGAGAGGCGGGTTCTCGCGGAGCGTTTCGAGCCGCCCCGGCCACTTTATATTAGCGATGCCATTCCTCACACTTTTTTCAGTTATCGCGACGCCGCAGTCGAGGCTTAGCGTCTCGAGCGCGGAAATCGCCGTCGACAGGTTTTCGAGCTGGTAGGGCCCGGCCAGATTCGAAGAGAGCCACCCAAGCTTCCATTCCCTGCCTGTGTAGGTGAAATCCGAAGTGCCGCCGCCGGATGATTTATAGTCCTTCCCATAGACGTAAATCCGCGACCCCGTTTCACGGGCGTATTTCTTGATAACGCCGAGGGCGCTTCCCCCGGCCGCCGTTACGACCGGCACCCCGGGCTTGATTATGCAGGCCTTCTCCAGCGCGATCGCGGCTATCGTGCTGCCGAGATATTCCATGTGGTCTTTCGAGACGTTGGTTATAACTGCTGCATGCGGAGTCGTTACGTTCGTCGCGTCCCACCTTCCGCCCATACCGACTTCGAGCACCATGAAGTCGGCCCCGCGCTCGGCGAAATATACGAAAGCGGCGGCTGTGACGACCTCGAAATAACTCGGCGACTCTCCCTCGGCGTCCGACGCGTCCTTTACGCGGAGTATGAGAGCGGCAAGCTCGTCCGGACCTATCTCCTCTCCGCCCAGCTTTATCCTTTCCGTGAGGTTTATGAGATGCGGCGACGTGTAGTCGCCGGTAAGGTAGCCTTCCGCCCTGAGAACCGACGATATGGCCGACGTCACCGAGCCCTTGCCGTTCGTCCCGCCCACAATTACCGCCGGGACCTTCTCATGCGGGTTTCCAAGCCTTCGAAGGAGGCCCTTGATCCTTTCGAGGCCGGGCTTTATCTTGTGAAATCCGAGAGAATCCAGGTAGGAATAGGCGTCATTTGTCGTCATAAGAGGGTTTCCACAGAGAGAAGTCTATCATAATCCGCTCTCCTGTCAGGAGATTTCGTTATGGTAATAATTTCCATTTAATAAAAATCACCTCTTGATATTTGCTTCATTCTAATATACAATTTGATAACGTAAATCAATTTCGCGGGGAGCTACAATATGACTCCTGTGGCTATAAGGAAAATGGAAAGAAGAAAAACCTTCAACGAGTATATAGCCAAGAAGCGCCTTAAGTCCACGAAGCAGCGGGATATCATCTTCGATGAATTCTTCAGCAATTACATGGGAAAACATGTTACAGTTGAAGAACTTTATGAAGATATAAAGAAGCGCCACCCGTTCATCGGCTTCGCGACCGTATACAGAACCCTCAAGCTTTTCATGGAGTGCGGGATAGCCTCCGAAAGGAATTTCGGCGACGGAAAGGCACGTTACGAGCCGGTTCGTTCCGAAAGGGAGCACCACCACCACATGATATGCAACCAGTGCGGGAAGATATACGAGTTCGCAAACAATCAGGTCGAGTCCTGCCTCAACCAGATCGCGAAGCTGAACGAATTCCAGCTTACGACCCACAAGCTGGAGATTTACGGCCTTTGCTCCGACTGTAAAGCGGCTAAAACGGCTTGAGAACAGCCGGGTGGGCGAAGGGCAGGGGGCTCGGTCTTGCCCGGGCCTAAAGGCTTCCCGTGCGTATGAGGCCTATCATGTCCCTGACCGCAAGGTCCATACCCGCTGTCATGGCTCTTGAAATAATGCTGTGTCCTATGTTTAACTCTTCTATTTCTTCTATCTTGGCAATCTGAACGACATTGAAATAATTAAGCCCGTGTCCGGCGGATACCCTTAGCCCGGAGTCGTATGCCTTTTTGACGGCCTTTTGTATGCGGGAAAGCTCCGCATCCTTACCGGCCTCGTCCGGGGCGTCGGCATAGGCACCCGTGTGGATCTCGACCATGTCGGCTCCCGTTGCCAGGGAGGCTTTTATCTGCGCAGGGTCGGGGTCGATGAAGAGGCTCACGAATATCCCTTCCTTTTGAAGCTGCTTTACGACGGATTTTATTTCTTTGAGATTCCCTGCCGTGTCGAGCCCGCCCTCTGTCGTCAGCTCCTGCCTTTTTTCGGGTACGAGCGTTACCATGTCGGGCTTCACGTCGGCGGCGATTTTTACCATCGCAGACGTGGACGCCATTTCGAGGTTAAGCTTCGTCTTGACGGTTTCCCTGAGTATCCAGACGTCTCTTTCCTGTATGTGCCGCCTGTCTTCCCTGAGATGCACTACTATACCCTCGGCGCCTGCAAGCTCGGCCATGTAAGCGGCCAGCACGGGATCGGGCTCTATGCCTCCTCTCGCCTGCCGTACAGTCGCAACGTGATCGACGTTGACGTTAAGCCGTGTCATAACGCTTCCGCTCCTATGTCTTTTTGTATCGCGTCCGCAAGCTCGTCGGCTATCTCCTTTATCAGAGTAACGTCCTCGCCTTCAACCATAACCCTCGATATCGGCTCCGTTCCCGAATACCTGATATTTATACGCCCCTTTCCGGAAAGCCTGTTTTCGTTCGAACGGATGAGACCGTCGAGGTTCTTTATCTGGCCGAGCTCTTTACGCTCCCGTATTCTCACGTTTAGAAGAAGCTGCGGGTAGAGGTCTATTATCCTCGCGAGCTCGGAGAGCTTTCTCTCTTCCCTCTTCATTATCGCCAGCACCTGAAGCGCCGCGAGTGTGCCGTCGCCTGTAGTGGTGTGGTCGAGGAAGATAATATGCCCCGACTGCTCGCCGCCGAGGTTGCATCCCCGGGCGCGCATCGCTTCGGATACGTATCTGTCGCCGACTTCCGTTCTCACAAAATCGACTCCCTTGCCCTTTATGAAATTCTCGAGCGCCATGTTGCTCATGAGCGTAGTGACGACGGCGTTGCCTTTCAGGCTCCCGTTCCGTATCATCTCGTCGGCGCAGACGGCGATTATCTTGTCGCCGTCCACTATATCGCCAGTTTCGTCGCAGAATATGACCCTGTCGGCGTCGCCGTCGAGAGCTATGCCGAGGTCTGCCCCGGTTTCGAGCACCCGGCTCCTTAAAAGCTCTGGATTGAGAGACCCGCAGTCCGTGTTTATATTTTTCCCGTCGGGGTTCGAGCCTATGGTTACGAGGTCGGCCCCGAGCTCCTGGAATATCGTCGGCGAAACCTTATAAGCCGCGCCGTTGGCGCAGTCGAGCACAATCTTAATCCCTTCGAGCGTGAGGTTCTGCGGGAAGGAATTCTTCGCGAAGACTACGTATCTACCCGGGGCGTCCTCTATTCTATATGCCTTGCCTATGTCGCCGGGAGAGGCCTTCAAATAATTGCTCTCGCCGTTCTGCATCAGCTCCTC
>JAGVLR010000036.1 GCA_020054175.1 Candidatus Dadabacteria bacterium | reverse complement strand
GTGGTACGAGCGCGAGTCCATCGGATTGGGATTTCCATTTCCGAATCTCACCGAGCGTATGGAGCGCCTCGAAGAAACGCTGCAGATTGCTAAGCAAATGTGGTCTGGTGAGGTCAAACCTTATAATGGGAAGTATTATCACCTTGCGGAGCCGATGAACAATCCGCTCCCGCTCTCGAAGCCTCACCCGCCGATACTGGTGGGCGGCGTCGGAGAGAAGAAGACACTCCGGCTCGTCGCGAAGTACGCCGACGCCTGTAATCTCTATACCCCGCCGTTTATCAGCTGGGAAGATATGACGAGAAAGCTCGACGTGCTGAAACGGCACTGCGACGAAGTCGGCCGTCCGTACGAAGATATAGAGCGCACGGCGCTGGGAGTGGTGAAGCTGGGGGAGGGCGGGATGTCGGTTGCGGAATTCATTGCGTTCTGCCGGAAGCTGGCCGATGAAGGCGTACAGCACTTCATCGTCAGCATGCCCGACACGCACGATATAAGGCCGATCGAGCTTATCGGGCGCGAGATCATACCCGAGGTCGCAGGGTTTTAACCGTCACGCGAGGAGGCTCCCTGCGGCGAGTCTTGCAGAGGCTTCGGGGTCGTGGGCCGGGAGAAGAACTGTCGGCTCCTGCTCAGCGAAACGTCTTATGGCCCTCAGCGTCGCGAGCGACTCAGCCGGGTTGTTCGTCACGCTGGCCCGGAGGATATAGCTGCCGGCCTCGGCGTCAACAAGAGCGATTTTCGGTAAGACCGCATCGGTTTTGAATCCGGTGAATCAAATCTCACATGCGGACTGATGTTCCAGTATGCACTATTGATAATTTCATTTATCCAGTTATGTTGCCACATCTGCAATTGAGTCCTTTATTTTGCCGGCGCGGGACTCTTCGCGCCGCACTGAGAAAATCGGGTTGGTTCAGGGATTTAGTCAGATAATCTATATTGGAGGAATCCGATATGAGCTGTAAAACACCGTCCCGGTTCGGGCACAGGTTCGACGCATCTTCAAAACCGGGTGCAGAAAGCGGAATTATTTTTCCCGTTTATCCCCTAGGGGTAAGTAAGGGTCTAAAGGTCGGCATCCTTGCATTATGCCTGATTAGCCGTACACTTACTATTGGGTTCGGGGGAATCTGCAAAACAAGATACTTGACAAAGTAGCTCATCATTTGTTATAGGAAGAGGTGTATACAATGAGAAATCTAATCAACCATATTGGTTCTCCATACATGAAAAACTTTTTCTTTGCGGGGAATATGGATCGTGACAGGGCAACATCCAAACCGCGCGGTATTTCCGGTTTAACAAACGACCTATGTAAATTGAATACATACGCAGACAAAGAGAAGATTGAGCACGGAACTTATAGAGAGATAGCCAAAATGTTGATAGCTTACTGGATTTCTAGCGCATTTGAAGATCGCGTTGATGCGATTCTACGCAACCAAATTGACAAAAGAGTTGCGCTTAATATTTTTGATAAAATAGATAAAGCCATAAACAAAGAATACATCCATGACTGGAAATGATTATTCAGATTTTCGAGCACCTAACACGCCAAGCACCATCGATGGTCTCACTGGCGAAGAAAGCCCCCCGGAAATTTTAAAAAAAATTTCCACCGAAGTTACTAAAGAAGTTTTATCCATGTCAACCAGAATGACCAGTGCTCCACTGTTTCCACCTTACTACGACAAGATCAACGAAAACCATATCGACAAAATTATTGCAATTTCAAGCAAAGAGGTTGAACAGGACCACGAGTACAATAGTTCAAATCGGTGGTTCATGTTAGTCGTGTTTTTGGTGATTGTAGCAGCATTGTTGCGGTATTTTGTATTTCTTGGTGACGGAAGAACAACAAGGCTTGCTAAATGACATTCTCTTGAGTTTGGTATCGCTAATTGGGGGATTTGGGGGAGGTTATGGGTACAAATCTTATTTAGAAAGACATCAGTAATGTGAGCATATGAACAAACTTAATCTAAAACAAGCAATCGAAAGCAACCGTGTTGAAGATTTTATTAAGCAAAATCAAGATGAAGTCGGCGACAAAGATAGATTCGATTCTGTCCTGAGGTCTACGATTAATAGCTCGAAAGCAACTCGTCAAACATCATCTGAGGAACCTTCCGAGAATTAAACCTGTATTCAAATTCCCTTACGTAATTCTGTAGATACTTCCCGGATACGTGGATATGTGTTCCCTTGATAGAGAGCTTTAATCTAGCCCAAAAGCTTTCTACGGCGTTCACGTGGCACGCTTCTCTAACATACTCTCTGATGCCGTGGTTGACCGTGCTGTGCTTGAAGCCCTTCTTATTCAAGCCCTGATATGAAGTTAACTCGTCAGTGTGTATTTCGCTTCCGGCTTTTACATTGCTTTCGATAATGGTGTGAAGGGTTTTCTCTTTAATATTCGGAACTACTCTTGCTATAATCTCACCGTCCCTTTGAACCATTCCCATGACTATTGTTTTCCCTTGCGCGCCGCGTCCTCTTTTGCCTTGTTTATGACCGCCGATGTAAGTGTCGTCAATTTCTACCACGCCAGATAGCTGATCGTCACCATCAACTTTTCCCATATGCTTACGGATTTCCTTCGCCATTCTCCACGCGCATTTGTACGTTACGCCCAATTGCCTTTCAAGCTCCTTCGCGGAAACCCCGCTCCGGGTAGTGGTAAAAAGATAGATAGCATAGAACCAAAGCTGTAAGGGCGTTCTGGAGCTTTCAAACGGCGTTCCTACGCAGGGGTATAGATGATGCCCACACCACTGACAGGCATAAGCCCTTTGACTGCTTACCCGTGAGTAATTGGTATCTTTATCGCACTTATCGCAATGACCGGATTTTCCATATCTCACGGTCATTATATGGTCTAGGCATACATCATCGTTCGGATACCGATTGAAGAACTCTTTAAATAGTCATGTTTTTCATGGTATTTATATTATAGCTAGTATATATACTTATGTCAAGGGGATAATCGGGTTCCGATTAACTGAAACCGACATAACGGCGGGCGTGGACAGCTATACCCTGAACACGCTCGACCGCTGGAAGATGTATTCGGGCGCCGACGGCAAAACGTACCTGAAAGTCGTACCCGGGCAGGGCAAGCACGAGATGTACGAGGTGGAGCCTCACCTCACGTTCAGGGATATGGACGGGAATGTAGTTGCGCCCGACTACTTCATCATCACGTGGAGACGCGGCATGGCTAAGCCCGAGTGCGTAATTCAGGTAGGCGGCGCGACAGGGCAGGGGACGTTCGAGCAGCCCGAGCCGGAGAAGCCCGAGCGCAAGAGCCGCAAGAAGCTGTACGGGTTCAGCGCGGATGACGTGGAGCCGGACGACGGGGCCTAATTCCATTAATCGGCCTCAAAGTGGAATAAGGGCTTTAGTTATTCCAATCCATTAGAACTGTTCAAAAGTATTGGTCATCGAGATTCACCGAACAAGAATAAAACAAAAGGAGAGTAAGTATGCCAGAGATTAAGAGTTTGACTAAGACTGTCAGCAACTATGTGACAGTCTTCCCATACAGGGATGTAGAAATGGACGAGTGGCCCGTTTACCAGAATGAGAAGGGCGAGTGGGTGAGCTACGACGAAGGTTGGCGCGAGATAGGCTTCAAGTGCCCGTATCCGACTGTCGCGAGGCTGAGTCAGATAAGAGACCTCACCTCAGATATGGAGTACGAGAAAAAGAGTCTAAGAATCGTCGGCGGGGACCCGAAGCGCGCGGCGAAATTCCTCGTCTACAACCTGATACAGGATATCGTCGGGCTGACGGACCAGGGGGAGCGGGTGCTTTACGACAAGGACGCGAAAGAATGGCTCTACAACGAGTTCTGCAAGTCCTCCTTTCTTCTTAACAACTTCAGGTCGAGCTATGAGCTTGTGGCCGGGAAACTGAACGAAGAGGAGAAGAAAGAAGAGGAAAATTTTACCGACGAGCCCGAGAATATTTCTCAGGGCTATACGAAGACAAAAACGTCCGAATCGGAAAAGAGCTCAGACGATACTCCCCCGATGGACTTAAGCGACGAATAGGGCAGCTCGAAGAGAAAAAGAAACTCCGACGTAAGCTTAAGAACGCATTCCCGAAAGAGGACGACGCCGAGCTTAAGGCGCTCAGGAAAGTTTATATCTCGCCCGAGAAAGCGTTAGAGAAGCTCGACCCGCTCGAACGGGAGTGGGTAGCGTTCTGGTATTACGTATCCGGCCAGCGTCACGGTGTCGGTATGGCGATAGGGGAGCTTATTCACTCCGAGGTGGAGAACGATCTCAGGCGTAAAGGGTACACCGACCGGGCGCTCGACCGCACTATGGATATGATTCTAATGGTTGATGGTATCTTCCGTGATTTTGCCGGGAAGTCGCATGATAAGCCGAGTAGGGGCGGCGGCCTCGACGGGGTTAAAACGATGGTTGAGGAGAAACAGAAGACCCTATCCGGAAAGCCCGATGTCAGAACGAAGGAGCGGGCGGTGGTCAATAATGGGGCGAGATTCCAGGAGGAAAGCATTATGGCTAAACGTGGATTTACAAAAAAGAGCAAAAACCTCGTACTAGAGATTAAAGATCGGCCCGTGGGGTCGGGAGATGCAACTATTACCAAATTGAAACTTGATGGGCTTGACCTCGATGGAATCAAAAATGCCATGTTTGATGAATATGGAGTTCGTATTTCAAATCGTCAGGCCAAGATTTTAAGAGCGGGGGGCGGCATAAACTTGAGAGTGGAAGCCAAAAAACCACTTGGCGATTAGCTAGCGTTTGATGTAACTCATACACCCGGAAAGGAAAATATCGTATTTCAGAGTTGCGCACGGGTCTTTCGAGTCGCAGTACCCAGCTTCACAGGTTGCTTGTTTACAAAGCTCCTCGGCTTTTTCGAGCGGAATATAGGAAGAAGTAGATTTCTCTATTTTGTACCCGGCTGCCATGCCAGCGCTGAGTATATCCGTTCCAGTGTCGCCCGCAAGAGTGGGAGAAGGCATCAACGCTATAAGAACCAGCAATAAGAGCTTTTTCATTTCTATTTCTAAATTTAATCCTCAACATCCAAGGAGTCAAGGCAATGGCCACCATTCAGGAGCTTACGTTAAAGGTCTCGGTTAATACGAAAGACCTACATAAGCTCTCCAACGATTCAAAGAAAGTAGCGGGGGATGTTGAGAAAATCGGCAAGGGTGGCACATCCACTTTCTCTGCATTTAACGCCAATATCCTAGCATCAATTAAATCCTTGCTTCGTTTCACTGGACTTATAGGGGCGATTGGCGCATCGCTCGGGGCTCTTGCCGGTGGAGTCGGCCTCGGCGCTATGATTAAACGGGGCATAGAGTTTAATTCCGTCATTGAGACCAGCCAGCTCGGAATCGCGGCTATTCTGGCAAGCACGCAGCGCGTGACAGATGAATATGGCCGGGCTCTCGGTGGCGCGGAAAGGTTCGCCGCCTCTGTAGAGAAGTCGGCGGAGATTCAAGAGCGCCTTCAGGCATTATTTTTTGGCTTGCACCTTTAATTATGCTCCCGACAATTATTCTCTCTGGGTTCTTTTTCGCCGGATGCGGAGGCGGCGACGGCGGAATGCCGGAGTTCCCTCCCGCCAGGGTGACGGTAACCGAAGCGGAATCGCGCGACGTGCCTGTGTATCTGGACGAGGTTGGTAAGAGCGTTGCGCTCGAATCGGTTTCCATACAGCCGCAGGTATCCGGACGGATTACCGGCATCCATTTCAAGGACGGAGCACAGCTCAAAAAGGGCGACCCGCTTTTCACGATAGACCAGAGACCATACAAGGCTGCGCTCGATCTCGCCGAGGCGAATCTCGCAAAGGCCAGGGCGGACCTCGATCTCGCGAAGATTCAGTTCACGCGCGTCGAGGACCTTGCGGATTCGAGGGCTGTGGCGCGGCAGGAATACGATACGAGGAAGAACGCCGTCGCCGTCGCGGCCGCGCTCGTCGAGCAGAGCCAGGCTACGCTCGATTCAGCGCGAATAGATTACGACTATACGACAATAGACTCGCCCATAGACGGACGCGCGGGGCACAGGCTCGTAGACATTGGTAACGTCGTCACGGCGAACACGACCACACTTCTTACCGTACAGCGCCTGGACCCGATATACGCAGAGTTCACCGTCACGGAGAGCGATCTCGGAAGGGTTAGGCAACATATGGAGGACGGGACGCTCAGGGTCGAGATCCGCATACCCGAGGAGCCGGATGCACCGCTCGCGGGCGATCTGACATTCCTCGACAATGCGGTCAGCGATCCTACCGGTACTGTGAAACTGAGGGCGACTGTTCCCAATCTCGATCATAAGCTCTGGCCGGGGCAGTTCGTCAAGGTCAGGCTTATTCTGGCCACGAAGGAAAACGCCGTCCTCGTGCCGTCGGCGGCGGTTCAGGATTCCGCGCAGGGGAATTTCGTTTACGTAGTGAAGGAAGACTCCACCGCCGAGCTCAGGCCTGTGAGGG
>JAGVLR010000037.1 GCA_020054175.1 Candidatus Dadabacteria bacterium | reverse complement strand
TGCGCTTCGATTCATACATAGCCTGCTCGGCTCTTTTCACCAATGAGTCCCTATCCACCGCAGCCGCGGGATAAGTCGATATACCGACGCTGAACGAAATCGGCACTGTCTTCTGATGCGACTTTATCTCGATCGTTTTTAATCTTTCTATTATTCTGTCGGCGGCGGCCAGCGAGGCTCCTTTATCCACCCCGGGCAATATTATCGTGAATTCATCTCCGCCATACCTTGCGGCGATATCTATTCGTCTGATAGATACGCTGAGCAGGCTGCCGACTTCAAGAAGTATGCAGTTGGCGGTCTTCTGCCCATGCTTTTCGGTTATGAGCGTCAAATTATCCACATCGATCATAAGCACCGAAACGGGGGCCGAAAACGTGTCCGCGTGAGCGACAAAATAGGAAAGCACCGAATCGAAGTGCCTGCTGTTATAGAGGCCGGTCAGCGGCTCGGTCAACCTGTCCGAGATCATGTCCCTTGTAAATTTCCGGAGGCCCGGAGAGCTCCCGAACTTTCTCCCGAACTAGGGAGCGGCCAACGACCCCGGCAGCATCATAACCGCGGCCAGGAGATCCACATATCCGAACGTGAAAGGACGCTTTCCGGAAACGCCGTAGCCGATAGCCACATATCCGATGGCGCCTATGACGCTTATGAGAATTCCGCTGGCGGCAGCCGCATAGGGAGACTCCCCGGGATACGCGAATACCTTCAGGACGGCGCGCGTGAAAACGCCGGAGAGGCCCGCCAGCGTGGACACGGCTCCAGTGACAAGGGCTATAACAGTTTCGGATATCCGGCCGGAAAATCTTTCAACCGGGCTGTAGCTATCCCGAAATACGAACACCTGAACCGCTATAAATAATGCGGCAAGTATAAAAATTGTAATCAGCGCCACGTCAGGCAGATACCGCGCGGCAATGAGCCCGCCGAAAATCCCCAGAGCGAGTGGCGGAACCCATCCTTTTAAAAAATCCGAAATTCTGTCTTTTTCCTCATCCACGCTCCACGCACGATATTCCTTGAGGAAGTTAATACCCGACGACGGCACGGACAAAGCCAGCGACGTTCCTATCGCCATGAGCATTATGATCGAATCGTCTACGCCGAAAAAAAGAAAGAGGGCATACAAGATCGGTATGCGTACAATACCCCGATACCAAAGAGACCGGATAGAATGCCGGAGAAAAAGCCGGCCGCCAGAAAACCTGCCGCGTAGACGAGCAAACCGTTATTCATCTCAATACTACTCCCTGCCAGGATAATCTCGATCTGAAATATTCCCTGGCAAGACAATCGGAGACCGGTTTTCCAACCCTTCGAATACCTGAAACTAAGAGAAAATTATATAACTGTCCCGGCTCCGAATCAACAGCTCGTTCAAATGTCCATAATTTAAATAATTAAGAGTACATCCACTCATTTTTCCCTGTAAACGGAAATGCCGTCTAAAAGGTGAAAGTCCTGTTACAAAAATATACGTCCGCAACAGTGAGCTGGCTATTTAATTGCCGCAAAATTTCAACTTTCTTCACAACCGCCTGAAAATCAATACATTTTTCAACCGGCACGCTTATTGCAAATAGCTGTGCCAAATCTTTATGCCGGGAATCTGGTTACAAAAACACCAGGTTAAACCCACGCAGCGCTGCATGGCAACCCATAAAGATGAATGCTCGAATTGTGAGCCGGCAATGTCCGGCAAATGCTGTATCTCCATAGCAAGAGAAGGCATGGAGGGTAAAAAAATCAAACACGGAGGATTTGCAACCATGATCAGGAGAATCGGGATTTTCATAGCGATTTTAGGCTTACTCGTCGGCATAGGCGGGAAGCCCTTTCAGGCCTCGGCGGAGGAAGAGCTGACGCTTTTAAACGTTTCATACGACCCCACCAGGGAGCTTTACAAAGATTTGAACGCACACTTCATCCCGCTATACGAGAAACAGACGGGAACGAAGCTTAAGATCGACCAGTCACACGGCGGCTCCAGCTCGCAGGCGAGGGCAATTATCGACGGCCTCGACGCCGACGTCGTGACGATCGCCTCGATAATCGACACCGACGCCATAAGGTCGAAGGGTCTTATAAAGGACGGATGGGTCGAGGAGCTTCCGAACAGGTCTCTCCCCTACACTTCCACTCTGGTCTTCATAGTTAGAAAGGATAACCCGAAGGGAATAAAAGACTGGAGCGACCTTATAAAACCCGGCATCGAAGTCATAACGCCGAACCCGAAGACTTCGGGTAACGGTTACCTCACCTTCTTCGCTGCATGGGGCTCCGTAGTCCTTCGCGGCGGCTCGGAGCAGGACGCCGTCGATTACGTTACGAACCTCTACCAGCACGTTCCGGTGCTCGACTCCGGCGCGCGCGGCGCTACGACGACATTCGTGCAGAAGAAAATAGGCGACGTCAACGTAGCCTGGGAGAACGAGGCCAATCTGCAGGTCCAGCAGTCGAAGGGGGAGCTCGAGATCGTTTATCCCCAGATAAGCCTTCTCGCCGAGCCGCACGTGACACTGGTCGATTCCAACGTAGACAGGAAGGGAACGAGGGACGCCGCGCAGGCCTACCTCGAATTCCTCTACTCGGACGAAGGGCAGGAAATTATAGCGAAGCATTATTACCGCCCGGGCAACCAGCAGATACTCGAAAAGTACAGGGACAGATTCCCGGATATAAAGCTTTTCAACATCACGGAAATCGCCGAGAACTTCCAGGCGGCCCACAAGAGATTCATCACGGACGGCGGGGTTTTCGACACCATTTACCAGACGAAAAAGAAAGGCTCATAACGACTCGACTCCTTCATTAAACCCTCGTCCCCCAGCGCCGGCGGCCCCGCAGCCCCGGCGCGGGGGAGTTTTAAAAGGAAAGGATTAACAAACATGGCAACTAACCGCAAAGTGCTTCCCGGCTTCTCGCTCACACTGGGCTACACTGTTTTTTACCTCAGCTTTCTCGTGCTCCTGCCGGTTGCGGCATGTTTTCTTAAAGCGGGGACGCTGTCTTTCGACGAGTTCTGGAAGGCGGTCTGGACGGACCGCGCGCGCGCCGCCTACCTTCTGACATTCGGCGCGGCAGCCATCGCTGCAGTCGTCAACCTCGTCATCGGGCTCATCATCTCGTGGGTGCTTGTGCGCTACTCCTTTCCGGGGAAAAAATTCATCGA
>JAGVLR010000233.1 GCA_020054175.1 Candidatus Dadabacteria bacterium | reverse complement strand
TCGGCGGGAAGTGAGCGTCTCCCGGTAAAAAGAGGCCGCCCCGGCCCCGGCGGTTATGACACCGCCGGAAAGTCTGATATAATAAATCCAAGTTTACGTGAAAGGAGATTTTAAATGGCCAGTAACGGAATTATCGAGCTCAGCGATGCGAATTTCGAATCGGAAGTTATAAAAAGCGACACCCCTGTACTGGTGGATTTCTGGGCGCCATGGTGCGGGCCGTGCCGTGCGATCGCACCGAGCATCGAGGAAATTTCGGCCTCCTACGAAGGCAGGCTAAAGGTTGGAAAGGTCAACGTGGACGAAAACCAGCAGACGACCATGAAGTTCGGCATAAGAAGCATCCCGACCTTGATAATCTTCAAGGGCGGCCAGGCTGTAGAACAGATTATAGGCGCCGTTCCCAAGGGCGAAATAGAAAAGGCGGTCGGCAAGGCTTTATAGGCCGGCGCTTCGAAACGGGCCGCGCCGGGGTCGGATGACCCTATTTGCCCGGGGCGGCCTTGAGGTCTTTTTCCAGCCCTGAAATCCTGAGGTCAATTTCGCGGATTTTCCCGCACTTTCTTAAAAGCGCGTCCGGGCTTCCGGGGGTGAGAATTCCCGCTCCGGCGGTTTCCGTTTCGCCTTCGGACGCAGGAAGGTCTTTCAGCAAAGCCGCAGTCTTTTTCCTGTCGACGACGTATACCGTTTCGCGCTCGCCGTCTATTCTCCGGGATATTTTCTTGACCGGGAGGCCCGATTTCCCGAGCACTCTCCCGAGCCACTGGAGATTCTGCCCCTTTTTCTCGGAGTCGGGGATGAGCTTCTCGACCTCGTCGTAAAGGACTTTGGCTGTGATCTTGAACTGCTTCGCGGTGTCTTCGATGAGAAGCTCGCCCAGCTCGCCGCCCGATATTCTTCTCAGAACCACGAACACCGATTCCTTCCACTTATCGGGAAGAGCGGAGTCGTCGGCCTTCCCGTCCCCGGCGCCTGTTATGAAGCCGAGGCTGCCGGAGGGCTCGTAGGATTCGTAAGTGAGCCTGCCGAGCTCTTTTAAAAGAAGGTCTCTTTCGGCACGGAGCTCCGTGAGATGTATGCGTATCTTCTGCCGGCTGATTATCTCCTTCGATTTTTCGTTGACTGTCGAGAGGCCTTTATCGAGCCTGTCTTTGAGCTTATCGAGAAATTCGGCCACGGGCTTACCTCCTTTTCCGACAGTATATAACGATTCGGGCGGGGGTGTAAAGCGTTACCGGACACGGGGATTTGCATAAAACGGGGGAAGTTGGATATATTCATCGTTTGATTTGAAATTCCGACGAAGAGGTGCCGGATGTACAGCAAGGGATTGACAGTGGTTCTGACCCAGCCTGTCGAAGGGAAAACGGAGAGGTTCGAGAAGGGCCTCCGAGGGACTATCGTCGAGTCGTTCGAGCTTCCTCACGGGAAATCGTACAGGGTGCAGTTTGTTGACGGACGTGTGGCGAGGTTTCCGGAGGAGCTGATGAACCGGGCGATTGAGGTTGTGGGGTAGTATGCGTAAGAGGGAAGGAGGCTCACTAACCTGACTTACCTTTGATGGATAGTATAAATCCCCCTTTTCCTAAGGACAAAAGAAAAGATAGATCCTGAAACGAGTTCAGGATGACGGACTTGAAAGATAGATCTCTCACATTCGTTCGAGATGACAATATTAAAAACGAGATCCTGAATTAAATTCAGGATGACGGATGGGATGAGTCGCGGCGGCGGGGGCCGCGACGTCGGATGCATGCACGCGCGGCGTGCTGGATTCCCGATACAAGCCTCGATGCTAAAGATGGTAAGTTGCGAGCGGTACTGGATGAACGTTTGTGCAGTAGGTAGCGGCGTCCAATTCCTCACTCACTCGGAATTGTTGGGAATGACAGAAATGTGGAGATTCCTAGCTCGCTCGAAATCGTTGCAGGAATGACAGATAAGTAAGACTAAATCCCCCCGTGCCCCATTTTCCTGATGGGGAAAAGCAAAGGATAGATTTCTCCCTGCGGTCGAAATGACAGAAAAAGATAGATTCTGAATCAAGTTCAGAATGACGGAAGTGTGGAGTCGCGGCAGGGTGCCGCGACGTCTGATATATGCACGTGCGGCGTGCTTCCTCGCTTGCTCAAAATTGTTGAGGATGACAATGCTTTGTATACTGCGCGTCCCGTGGCCGATGGGAAGTTTTGTACTTAGCTGATAAGTGTAGCGTATGGTTTTCTACTTTTGCTTGACCAAAAGTAGCAAAAGTCACGGGACGGGGCGAAATTGTGCTAAAAATCATCGCGTCCTCGCTAAATCTTACACCGACCCCACCCCCTGGTAAGATTTTTAACGTTCATCCGCTCGATTTTTTTAACGCCAATTTCGACGTCCCGGAAATGTATTGCTTCGCTGTGCAGCGAAGCAATTTTATAAATCGTGACGGAGATTCAAGGCACCTGCCGCGCGCTGTTGATGCCTGTCTATAATTTGAAAAAGACGGCGGCGAGGCCGAGGAAAGCGAAGAAGCCGACGATGTCCGTCACTGTCGTGAGTATGATCATCGACGACTGAGCTGGGTCGAATCCGAGCGTCTTAAGCCCGACGGGGATCATTGCCCCGGCTAGCCCGGCGATGACGAGATTTATGACCATCGCGAGTCCTATAACAATCCCGAGAGTCGGGTTTCCCTGCCATACCCACGCTATAACTCCTGTGACGAGCCCTATCAGGACGCCGTTCAGAAAACCGAGCTTGCCTTCCTTCCAGAAGAGCTTCAGAAAATCCTGCTTCGGAATCTCACGCATGACGAGCCCGCGCATGACGACCGCTAGCGACTGCGCACCGGCGTTTCCGCCCTGACCGGCGACTATGGGAAGGAACACGGCGAGGACGGTCAGTTTGGCTATGACGCCCTCGAACATGGCGATGACCCCCGCCGCGAGAAACGCGGTCGCGAGGTTGATATTAAGCCAGGGGAGCCGCTTTTTCAGGGAGTAGAACGTGCTGGAGAACGGCCTCTCCTCGCTGCCCGCGCCGAAGAGCATCTGAATATCGGCCGAGTATTCCTCGTGCGCGTCGCTGAGGAGCTGGCTCGTGTTGACTATGCCGACGAGCTTGCCGGTGTTGTCCACGACGGGCACGGCGAAGAAGTTGCGGCGCGCGACTATACTCGCGGCCTCCTCGACCTCCGTGAACGCGTTCAGGTAAAAAACGTCTTTTATCATTATCTCGCTGAGCCGCTTCCCCGGGTCTTTTATGAGGAGGTCTCTCATCGTGAGGACGCCCGTCAGCCTGAAGTCGGAGTCGACCACATAGACATAGGAAAGGGGCGTATTTTCACTGAGCGCCAGGAGCCTTATCTTGCTCACGGCGTCCGAGAGGTGGAGATCCTGCCTCAGGGCGAGGAAATTCGAGCTCATCATGTATCCGACGCTGTCCTTCGGATATTCGAGTATCTCCCTCAGCTCGGATTTCTGTTTTTCGGTGAGGCTTTGTGAAATCCTGTCTTTGAGCGCTATAGGGCAGACGCCGACGATAAGGGATATCTTGAGCGGCTCCATTTCTCTCAATATGTCGCCGGCCTTTTGAGAGTCGAGCCTTCCGAGGAGCTTCGCCGCGTATTCGTTCTGTAGATTCTCGAAGATGGGTTTCGACACATCTGCAGGGAGGTCGCCGAAGACGCCGAGGCTCTCTTCGATGTCCATGGTTTCGATGATGTGCGCCGAGAGGACAGGGTCGTAGTCCGAGAACTTTTTTATATAAAGCTCAAGAGCGCTGCTGTTGTCCATGGAAGGCCTCC
>JAGVLR010000239.1 GCA_020054175.1 Candidatus Dadabacteria bacterium | reverse complement strand
TCGGCGGGTATGTTTGCGGCACGCCGAGCAGGATGACCTTCTTCCCCGCGCGTGACAAAATATCCCACACACGGTCACACTTAACGGAGTTGGCATTTGCTATGGCATATGCGCCGTAAGAATAATCCGTCCTGTTCCGAAAGCCGTAATACCCGAGCTGGCCCGGGTCTTTCCCGCTCATCATAACGGCCCACGCCGGAACGGTAATAGGGGGATGACACGAAAGGAGGGGCCCGTAGGCCCCTCCTTCTATCAGCTTTTTTATATTTGGAAGCTCGTCTTTCCACCCGAACACAAATTTCGGGTCGGCGCAGTCAAGCCCTATAACGAGAAGCTTCATCTGCTCCTTCTTCTCCTGAGAGCGCTTAGTCCGATCAGCGCCGCGGGGGCGAACATTATCAGCGTATTCACCGCGTTCCCGGCGAGTCCTGCCGCCGCGCCGTGTATGGAGCACCCTCCTCCACCGCCCGAGTTGTTGTTCGGAGGATTGGTGGGCTCTGGCGTACCCGTTGGGAGGGGCGAGGGCGTCGGTGACGGCGCTTCGCCTACAGCTTCCTCCACCGCCGAAAACGCGTTCGTCGCTCCGTATCCCGTCTCGAAATTAAATCCTGTCCCGTCGGTTGTGGTTATAAGAATATTCCTTACCTGCTCGGGCGGCGCGCCCGGTCCCAGGGCTTCCAGAACGAGAGCCGCCACGCCGGCCACATGCGGCGCGGCTGCCGATGTCCCGGCAAACGGGCTGAATCCCGGTACAGTGGTCGAAACCCTGTTAGGCGCGGTCAGCGTCGGCGTATCCCTTTCTTCGAGAACAGGCGCGAGCCTTTCGGAGCCCAGGCTGCTTAGCGCCGTCGTATCCACCGGTCCGAAATATATAGTCGACGGGCCGCGCGAGCTGAAGAAATCGAGATCGCCATCGAGATCCGTCGCCCCGACAGCTATGACAAGCGGATGCGCCGCGTGCCCGTAAACGCTGTCGGCCGGCACATTATACTCCGTAGGAGTTCCGCCGACGTTAACAAGTATTTCGAGGTCCTGCGCCTCTCCGCTCACTTTATCCACGACGACCTCGAAAAACCCGGTGGTGCCGCCGAAATTCTGAACCTGGGCTATCTTCACAGGAATGTCGCCGCCGATATCTGTTCCAACATCTATTATGTCGAGCGTTTCCGAATCGAGCAGGTAAAGATCGTACTCGTCGGTAACGTCGCCGTAGGGGTTGCTCCAGTGGAGTATTATTACCGACCTTCCCCCCGCGGGCAGCTGAAACGTCATTCCGCCGTCGCTCTCTTCCCCGGCCCTTGCGCCGAAGTCGTGAAGGTTATTCTCCGGGTCCTCGGGATCGATATCGAGATATACCCCCTGGTAGTGCCTGTGAGCGTCGTTCCCCCCCGCCGAAATGAATACTATGCCGTCTTCCACCGCTTCCCCGGCCCTCGTGGCGACCGAGCCGTCTTGAAACGTGGGCTCCGTGAGAAATCCTATGTCGTCTATGATCACATCGACGCCGTTTTCGGTGAAGAAGTCTATGGCTGCAATGAATTCCAGGGAGCTGAGCCCGGCATGAAAGGCCAGGTCCGCCCCCGGAGCTATGTCATAAACGATCTCGAGTATGGCGGTACCCTCGTCGCCGTCTCCCGCGTCGCCGATAAGGACAGAGTCCGGGAGGTCTCCCGTCGACTGCGATATCGCGAGTCTGTCGACGCCGTCCGATATTATCCCAACCAGAACACCCGAGCCGTCGACCCCGAACGTCTCCCTCGCCTCGTCCGAGTGCATGAGCGCGTCTCCCTCGCTTGTGACAGAGCCCGCTCTCGTGTGTCCGTAAACCGGCTGCGTTATTTTATCCACGAAGCCGAGCGCGGCCGCCCTTTCGAGATTCCCCGGCGGAATCCATCCCTGGGCTATCTTGAGCTCTTCATTTTCGATTTTTTTCTCGAATCCGAGAGCGTAAAGCTCCTCGAGGCTGGAATCGTTAATATTGCTGAAATAAATGTATACCTCTATAAGGCCTTCGCTGTTGACCTTGACGAGATCCGATAAGGCGTCCTCGCCGGCGCCGAGCTGCCTCGCCGAAACAGCCCCCTCCTGAAGTCTCTCCGCCGTCGCTCTTATAAGCGGGCTTATCTTGGAACCCTTGCCGGATGTTTCTTTACTTATGCCGGTTCCCCTGAGCTCCTGCTGCGCCAGTGATTCGAAAGAAGCCGCCGGCAGGGCAGCCGCAATTATTGCGGAAGCAATAATAAGCATTGCTTTTCTCATCATTTCACCTCTCAATTATTATTTTCTATAAATACTACGTCAGATAGGAATGCGCCTCTACAAATTTTTGTCATTTCTAGTCCGTAGAGTCTCCTCAAAATATTCTACCCCCGTTTTTCCCGCCCGCGAGAAAAGATTCCGCCCCGCTGTCTCAGGGCCCTCCTGCTTCCGGCTCGCCGGTAGCGCCGCCGGTCATATCACCCTTCTGAAAAGTCCCGGGTAAGAAACCACGAGTCCGTCCTTATCGACCTCTATGTCGCATGTAAAATCCGAGTCGAGCGATTCGAAGCGGTAAGTCTCAAGCGGCTCGATGCACGTATACCGCTGAGGGTCTGCGGTAACGGACATCTCGGGAAACGTTATGTAAGCGGCGGTTATGTCGGCCGATTGACCGGCGCCGAGATTAAGCCGCCTGATGGGAATAGTGTTCGTAAACGGCGTCGGGAAAATATCGACGTCGATTGCGCCTTTTAAGTTGTGGAGCTGTATGGAGCCATCCGTCCATTCGCCCCTCCCGTCGCTTGAAAGCCTTATTCCGCGCGGCTCGCCGAAGAGGCTTACGCTCACGCTCCTCACCCTCCAGCCCGAATCGCATTCGATCCTGTAACGCGCGGCGAACTGGCGTCCGCCGCTCTCGGAAATGATCACAGACTCCGCGAATATAATTCCGCCGTGCTCTCTAAGCGTGAGGTATTCCGTGCTGTCCCCGTCCCATCCCTTCCAAATAGCGGTAATGCTCTTCTCCACGCGGATGCTAGCCCTTCTTCATGTTCTCCCAGAGGCCCATGACGTTCCCCTCGGAATCCTTGAAGTAGGCATAGTACCCCATGTCGGGAACTTCGCCCTTGGGTCCGAGCGACTTCCCGCCCCCGGCTTCAATCTTTTTCACAGCCTCGTCGATCGAGTCGACGTTTATGGTAATCACCGGCGAGGGCGTCTCGGCGCTCCTCTTCGCAAATCCGCCGTTTATGGCGCCGGGCTCCTTGGGCATGTACGTTTCCTCATCCACGTCCACAGTCCTTATACCCGTGTACACCATGCCGCCCGGCATCTCCCAATCCATGATCGACCATCCGAATACCGAGCCGTAAAAGTCCTTTGCCCTGTCCAGGTCGTCGAAAGAAATTTCGAAATGAACTACTTTATCCATGATACTTCACCTCTCTATATTGATTTGTGATCTACTTCGCAGTGTTACGATTCGGAAAGCTCTTTAATTTCCTGAAGCGCGTTGTCCCAGAGCGAAGACGCGTTATTAAACGTCTCCTCGTCCACGGGTCCCAATTCGGCGATTATGGAAAGAATCGTCCGGCCGTCTTCCTCCGAAAGCGCATATGTCTCCTTGAATTCCCCCGGAGGCTCCGGAGGCCGCGACGAAACGTCATCGTAAAATCCAACTATAAGCAGCGACTCCGGCCATATATCGCTTACCACTCCGCTTACGAAAGGCGTCCCGTCCCCGTCTTTCCAGATAACTTCGCTCCCGAGATTCCAGTCCGATTCCACGTAACATCCTTCCATGAATTCGCCGCCCCATTCTTTGGTGAACCTCGGTTCGAGCAGCACTTCCCAAACCTTCCCGGCCGCCGCGTCTATCGATACGCTTTTTCTTACGGTCGCCTCTTCCATGTTTACGAGTATATCACGT
>JAGVLR010000094.1 GCA_020054175.1 Candidatus Dadabacteria bacterium | reverse complement strand
AAGTTGATTATGCAGGGTTTCGGAGTTGGGACATGGCGTCCATCCCCGGTAATCCGCGTTCATTTCGAGCGTGTCTCCGAAATAATTACCCCAGGCTGACTACATTCACCGATTCACCGAGCGTTTCCCGTGCAAGCTCTATAAGATGCTCGTGATGTGTGAAAAAAAGAACCTGGGTTTTTTCGGACAGCTCGCCTAAGATTTTAAGCCCGGCTGACGAACGCCTGTCGTCGAAGTTTATGAAGAGATCGTCTGCAATAAACGGAAGCGCGTTCGATCTTCCGATATAGTCCTCGACTGCCGCCATGCGGAGAGCCAGGTAAAGCTGATCGGCGGTGCCGTCGCTCATCCCCGAAAGCCCGACCTTGATGCCGCCTTCCCGGAGGCCGACTATCTGCACCTTGTCGTTTTCATCGATCTCCGTATCGAGGCCCGCGAACGATCCGCCCGTCAGCTCTGTGAAATACCTTGAAGCGTGTTGAATCATCGGGTCCTGGTTTTCCTTCCTGTATCGCTCTATTGCCCATTCGAGCATCGTCGCCGCGGAACGCAGCCTCAAATACCTCTCCATTATGCTTTCTATTTCGGCCCTTGCGGATTCCTTCCGGGCTGCGGCTTCGGCTGCACGGTCGCTCCCGCCTATGGCTTCGAAAGCCTTTCTTTTCTCGGCCCGGTCTCCAGCAGCAATCATCAGGTCTGCGTCAATCTGAGTGATGCGTGATTCCAACTCCGAGAGTCGTGCCACAACTTCGGATATGTCGATGCCAGAACATTCTGTTGCTAGCTCATCAATCGTGTATCCGTCACCCTCCCATGACAGTTTCTCCAGAATTACATGTTTTTTCTTCTTGAGTTCTCTTAGTCTGTCTGACTTCGAAATGGCTTCGTTCAGCTGAATTATGTCTTCGGTCCCGGCAAGTTTCATTAAATAGGTTTTGGTATTGTGGGCCGTAGCGGCTGAAAGTCCAGCCTCCTTAATCTTTTGCTCAAACTGCGTTATCGCTCTTTCTTTTTCTTGTCTACGTTCATTCGTGCGCTTTGCTTCGGTAAGTCGCCGCTCGAGCTCGATTACGGTGTTCTCCGTGTTGTCCTCGCCAGCGAGGTCTTTCGCGGCGAAGCTCACAAACTTGATTACGTCCTTCGCCAGGCTCTCGATGTCTCTTTTAATCTTTTCGATGCGCTGGTGACGGAGCTCGTTAATCCTGACGGCCTTTTCCCTCATCTCTTCTATGGCGTCGAGTTGCGAGGCTGCCTCGGCGGCGCTCGTGCTTTCGGTAAGTCCGAGCGTCGTGACCGCTTCCTTCCATTTCGCTTCCCAGCGGGTCTTTTCCTCCTCCGCCGATTTCAGGTCACGTTGTTTACGTTGGGCTTCGGCCTTTATCTCTCTTAGCCTGCTTTCGAGCCCGCTTCTCTTCACTGCGTCTTCCCGAAGTTTCGCGAGCACATTATCCGCTTTCTCGGTAACGACGCTAAGGGGTTTGTCTTCGAACGCTCCCGTATCGATGTCGAGCCGGGAAAGCTCTCCGAGGATCAGGGTCTTCGTCTTCGCTTCTTCTTTTTTAAGCGCTTCGAGCCTGCGCGCGGCCGCCTTGCGCTCTTCAGCGAGCCTCGTAATTTCGTTCCTGTCCTCGAGCCACGCGAGCATCGACTCAGGTGGCAAGGGCTCGAAGGGCGTGCCTTCCCACATCTCTTTCCAGGCTGTATCGAGCGCCTCGGATTCGGCGGTGAGTGCCCTCACCTTTTCGCTGAGTCTTTCGAGCTCCTTTTCCTTGCCGTCGATACGGCGCGATATAGTTCCCAACTCGGCTGCGGACTGGGCGTTGTCGAAACGGCGGTCGGCGGTTTTGTCAGCTTCGGCTACAGCTTCTTCATAGGCCGAGAGTATATCCCTGCCACCGCCCGTGAATGATGTTATATCGGATTCGGGCACCGGCCCGCCGTCGACGTAATAACGCTTTACGAGTTCCCACCCGGCGTCCCTGCGCGCACGGTCGAGGGCAAGCTCCTCGGGCGAGACGGCGTTTCCTTCCTTGATGAGCCGGTCGAAATCCCTCTTGTCCTGCTCGATATCACGCTCCGTATTCTGTATATTGTCGGTGTACTCTTTCACCTTCAGGTCGAGAGCGTTTCTGTCGTTCTGGTGCCTTAGTATGGATTCGCGTGATGGTGCAGGAATTGTCGAGACGTCCTCGCCTCCGGCATGCGGATTGAGCAATTTCAGACGACGCTCGACGGCGTCGCTCGCGTCGGCGAGATCAAGCTCCGCAGCCTGGATTCGAGACGCCGTGTCGCCGCCCGCACGGGCCGCCTTGACGACGGCATCGAGGCCCGACGCGTCCCTGGCTTCACCTATATCGGTTATTTCGCGGGTGATAGCAGCGGCCTGCGATTCGGTTTCTTCGAGCGTTTTTTTTACGCCGGATAAGGCGGAGAGAATTCCACCACGGAGATTGAGATGCTTCCTCGCGGCGGTGACTTTCGGCCTCTCCGGTAGACTCTTCACTAGGCTTTCGACATCGTCCCCGTCCCAGCAGGCCTCGGCGGCGAGCCTCCTGAAGTTGGCTTCTTCCACTGCGAGCTCGGCTTCGCGGTTGGGGAGGTCCGCCCTCTCCTTCCTGACTTCTATCCGGCGGTCGCGAAACGACAGGATTATGCTCTCACGGAGTAAAAGCTCCTCGTCGCACTTCATCTCTTCGAGCTCTTGTTTCGTCAATGTAAGCTGATGTCTGAATGTATCGGCCTTGGCATTTGCCTCACCGAGCTCACGTTCGGCATTTTGGAGGCTCCCGTTCGCGTCTTCAGGCAGCATCATAGCGTCGCCTAATCCGGAAATTTCTTCCTCTATTTCCGCAAGGTCTT
>JAGVLR010000100.1 GCA_020054175.1 Candidatus Dadabacteria bacterium | reverse complement strand
AGTTCCATGCGTGTAGTCTCCTTAATCCTCGATGACCTGCGGGACGACGAAGAAACCGTCTTCCTTCTCGGGGGCGCCCGAGAGCGCCTCTTCCTGGGTGAGCCATTCCACGACTTTATCGTCCCTTAGCGGCGTAGCTATGTCGAGGACATGCGACGTCGGCTCGACGCCCGTCGTATCCAGCTCTGCGAGCTTTTCGATGTAGGCGAGTATATTCCCGAGCTGCTCTGTGAAGCGGCCAAGCTCTTCATCCGTGAATTCGAGCCTCGCGAGCTCGGCGACCTTTACGACTTCCTCTTTCGAAATTTTCATGTCAGCTTCCTTGGTGACCGGCTTTCAGTCTTTCCGCCCGCACAGCTCTTCGACGAAATCCGTGACCTCGCTTTCGAGCCTGACGCCGTTAAGCCTGTTTATCTCCTGGATGCCCGTCGGGCTCGTCGTGTTTATCTCCGTAACGTACCCGCCGATAACGTCGATGCCGACGAAGTATAGCCCGTCCTTGCGGAGCCTCGGCGCGAGCGTTTTGCAGATTTTTATCTCTCTGTCCGTGAGTGCGGACTTCGCCGGGCTTCCGCCCGAGTGGAAGTTACACCTGAATTCTCCTCCGGGTTTAGGCACCCTGAGAACAGCGCCGAGCGGCTCGCCGTTAAGGAGAATGATCCTTTTGTCACCCTCGCTGACGCGCTCGATGAACCTCTGCGCGAGGACGTATCTCCGCCCGAAATCCGTTATCGATTCGAGTATGACGTTGGCGTTTCTGTCGCCTTCTTTAACGTAAAACACCCCTTCGCCGCCGTGCCCGTCGAGCGGCTTCACTACCATCTCGCCGCCGACGTCCGCCAAAAAGCGGTTTAGCTGGGCTATATCCTTCGAAACCACCGATTCGGGAATCCATTCGGGAAAATAGAGAGTGTAGAGCTTTTCGTTAGACTCCCTTATCCCTTTCGGGTTGTTAAGCACCTTCGTCCTGCCGCCGTCTATCAGGCTAAGGATGTAGGTCGAATATATGTAGTCCATGTTGAAGGGCGGGTCCTTACGCATCCAGACGGCGTCGAAGCTCCCGAGCTCAAGCGTCTCGGTGTCGCCCAGTGTATAGTGGTTGCCCTTTTCCCTTCTGAGGCTGACACGGGAGGCGTTACCAAAGGGTTTTCCTCCCCTGACGAAGAGGTCCTTCAGCTCGAGATACCAGACCTCGTGCCCGCGGGCCTCGGCCTCCAGCATGAGGACGAAAGTGGTGTCCTTTTCGATATTTATAGACCCTATCGGGTCCATGACGAACGCTATTTTAAGGTTCATGGTTTGAGCCCTGCCGGTCGGTTGATTCTACCGAATTTTATCGGTGCGGACAAATTTAGTATAGCGCCGGCTGGGCCGGCGCTGCACCCTTCACGCCCGTGGTGTATACTTAGTACGAGGCCGCGGCTTACGGAGCAAGGCGGGCGGGAGGACGATGGAAAAGGAAAAACCCACAGCCGAGGAAATCGCCGAGGAAAACCGCAGGCTCAGAAGGCTCCGGTTCATGGTCGATTTCACCCTTTCCCTTATATACCAATCCGAAATGACGAGGGAAGAGGCGCTCCAGCACATGACAAAAGTGAAGGATTACGCCCTCACGCTATTCCCCGGAAAGGATCTCGCTTTCGAGCTTATCTACGCACCGAGATTCAAACGCGCTATCAGGGAAATATATGGATTCCATTGATTACGAGATACTGTCGGAGCTCTACAGAGCAGCGCCCCTTGAGGTGAGGAGAGCGTTCGATTTCCAGAGGCGTCTCAAAAGCCGCATAGTCCGCGAGAGGTCTTTCGGCGAATTAAAGACAATAGCCGGCGCCGACATCTCCATACTTAAATCCGAAAAAAAGCTCGTCTGCGGAATAATAGTCTTCTCCTATCTGGACATGACCGAAATCGAGCGGGCGTACTCCGTAGTCGACGAAATGTTCCCATATATACCCGGCCTCCTCGCGTTCAGGGAAGGCCCGGCGATAATCGAAACCTACGGGAAGCTTGCCGTAAAGCCGGACGTCCTTATATTGGACGGGCAGGGGACGGCGCACCCGCGCGGCGTCGGAATAGCCTGCCACGTCGGGGTCCTTCTCGACGTGCCCGCGATGGGGATAGCGAAGTCGAGGCTCTATGGCCTTTTCGAAGAGCCCGGCGCGGAAAAGGGCTCGTGGACGCCGCTCGTGTCGAAGGAGCGCGAGCACATAGGGGCCGTATTAAGGACGAAGGACAGGACGAAGCCCGTATTCGTCTCGCCTGGGCACAGAATCGATCTTGATACAGCGCTCGAAATCGCGCTTTCGTGCTCGAAGGGGCTAAGGGTTCCCGAGCCGACGAGGCTTGCCGACAGATACGTAGCCGAGCTCAAGAAAGGGAGGGTGTAGCATATGCCTCAGAGATTTTCATGGGTTATTGAAGACGTTCTCGCAGGTATGGAAAGGCCGGGCCTCTTCTCGCCGCTGGATGAAGATCTCCAGTTCCTCCGGGATAAGGGTATCGATGTCATCGTTAACCTCGAAGAGGAAAAATACGCCCAGGATTATCCCGGGTTCACAGTAAAGCACATTCCCGTAAACGACTTCAAAGCCCCCCGGCCCGAGGATTTTATCTCGTTCATGGAGTTCGCAAGCTCACAGGCCGCCGAGAAGAAAAAGGTAGCGGTTCATTGCTACGCCGGCATGGGAAGGACGAATTTAATGATAGCCGCCTATCTGATGAACCTGATGAAGATAGATCCCGGCACCGCCCTCAACGTGGTCAAGCTCAAAAGACCGTTCCACGTCGTTACCTGGGAGCAGGAAGAATCGCTCAAGACCTATTTCGACTCGATACGGGAAGGCCTCGATATAAAAGAGCCGCTTTAGAGAATGCGCCCGTGCGGGCGGCTTACAGCCCCTTTTTATGGAAATAACCATTCTTTTCTGGTAGATTATAACTTCCGGGATAAAGAGAGCGGCCCGGATAGGAGTTACAATGGGTTACTCGAAAGAACTGCTCGACCAATTGAATTTCGGGGATGGGGAGACACTTTTCGGGGATACCCCTCTCGCCATACTCAAGGCGTTCATGCAGTCGGGGGTCAGCTACCTCGGCGGCTATCCCGGCTCTCCGACGGCCGGGCTCATCGACGCCATTTCCGACGCGTACGATCCTATATTAAAAGAGAAAGGTGTTTACTTCGACTGCTCGGGCAACGAAGCCTCGGCGGCATCGCTCCTTTCCGCCTCTATCTCCTATCCGATAAGGGGCTCCGTAAACTGGAAGATCGTCGGTACGAACGTCGCTTCAGACGCCCTGTCTCACATCTCCTCTTCGGGCGTCACAGGAGGGGCAATGATAATCGTCGGCGAGGACTACGGCTGCGACAGCACCTGCGTTGCCGAGAGGGCGCTTCCATTCGCGCTCAAGTCAACGATGGCAGTGATAGATCCTAGGGGTGATCTCGGGCATGTCGCGAAGATGATCGAGGCCGGATTCGAGCTTTCCGAATGTTCCAACATGCCGGTGATGTTTCTGCTCTCGACGAGGGTCGCACATATCCGTAACAAGATGACGTGCAGGAATAACGTGACGCCGTCCATAAGCATGAACAACCGGCTCGACGATCTCATAACCGACCTCGACAAGATACCGCTCCCGCCGTTCATGTTCGACCACGAAAAGAAGAAATACCACGAGCGCATACCCGCGGCCCGGAAGTTCGTTCTCGAAAGGAAGCTGAACGAATTCTTCGACGGAAGCGAGAGCAGCATGGGCATCATCACGCACGGCATGATTTTCAATTCGCTCATGAGATGCCTTTATAACCTCGGCGAGGCCAATCTTTACGGCGAGTCGAGAATTCCGATACTCAACCTCAACGTCACGAACCCGCTCGTTCCCGAAGAGATTATTCTCTTCCT
>JAGVLR010000235.1 GCA_020054175.1 Candidatus Dadabacteria bacterium | reverse complement strand
TTCCGTTCGAGAAGCTCCCTCAATATGCCGACGAACTCCGTGTCGTCGTCCACGAGTAACACTTTGAATCTACGTTTATCCACTATGCACCCTTTCCTGTGTGTATAGGCAGTTTTATCGATAACGTCGTCCCCTTCCCTTCCTTGCTGCCGATCGTAACGTCTCCCCCGTGATCCGCTATGACACGTTTCGCAACAGAGAGACCGAGACCGGTCCCGACACCCGTCGGCTTGGTCGTGAAAAACGGGTCGAAGATAAAAGGAATAACTTCCCTCGGGATGCCCGTGCCCGTGTCGGCTATCTGGACGACGGCGAATCCCGGAACGTCGCCGCCCTTTGCGCTGATGGTAAGCTTCCCGCCTTCCGGCATGGCGTCGATGGCGTTCATCACGGCATCGCTGAAAACGAGGTGGAGAAGGTTCGGATCGGAAACGATGACGAGATCGGGGTCCATATCCGTTTCAGCGGTTATTTCCTGCTTGCGTAGAAGCGGCCGCATCATTTCGAGAGATTCGGAAAGAATTTCGGAGAGATTCTGGGGCGCCTTTTCGCTCCGGGGGTTGCTTACGAACCTGAGAAGCCTCTGTATAACCTTCTGGCCGTAAAGTATTTGTCTTTCGATCGAATTGAGCTTTTCGCCCATTTCAATGCACTCGGGAACGTCTTCGATGTCGTCTTTCAGCATCTGCACACGGAGCAGCATCGACGCGAGCGGAGTGCCCATGTGATGAGCGAAGCCCTCCGCCATCCTTCCGACTATCTGCGCCTTTTCGAGCTCGACGATTTTATTTCTCATCGTGATCCTGGCCGATATATCCCTCACAGTCTCGATAAACCGTCCTCCGCCCTGGTCCATGTACACGAGGCTTATGCTGACAGGTATACGCCGTCCGCCCTTGTCCATCATCTCCGTTTCGTGGTCTAATATGGAAGCGCCTTCTTTGACCCGCTCGAGAAGCGCCGTAAAGCTCTGCCATCTCTCGGGAGTGAGTATTTCCCAGATTTCGTTTATATGTCCGCCGTCGGCCGCAAAGAGCTCCAAACCGGCCCTGTTTACTGTCTCCACGCTTCCCGACGAATCGAACACGAGCACGGCGTCCGACGTATTGTCCAGCACGCGGCGGAACTTTTCGTCCCCTTCCCTCACGAGCCTTTCGGCAACTCTCCTTTCCGTTATGTCGACTATGGTGCTGAGAACCACCGCCCCCGTTTTTGTCTGCACGGGGTTGAGGCCTATCTCGACGGGGAACTCCGTGCCGTCTTTCCTCAGGGCATAGAGCTCTCTGCCCTTCCCCATGGGACGCGCGCTCGGCGAAGCCAGGTACGAATATCTGAACTCGGTGTGTCTCGTCCTGAAGCGCTCGGGGACGAGCACTTCGATGGTTTTCCCGACCAGCTCCCCCGGCTCGTATCCGAACATCCTGTTCACGAGCGAATTTACGAAAAGTATCTTGCCCCTGTGGTCAGTCATGACTATGCCGCTAGGCACCGATTCCACAATCAGGCTGTAATTCTTCTCGAGCAGCTCTCCGTCGGGCTCAAAGCCGCTATCGTACGGCAGTTCCTTATCTCCACGCTCCCTGATCCCGGAAGCAGGCTTTTTTTTCTTCTTGACGTCTTCGTTCATCGCAAAATACACCGGCTGCATGGCATCCGGAAAAGCCGCAGATTTTTACAGAATAGCACTACGGCACCCCTGTTACAATCGCCCGCCGTACAGTCAGCGGGTAGAGGATACGGTCAGATATAAGAATAGTATTCGAATCTCCTCTCCCATGTCTGAAGGTCGTATGACGCGACGACGAGATCTTTCTGATCTCGTGTGTCTTCATCGACCACGTAATAGTTGAGGACGGATTCGGGTTCAAACCCGTAGTGGTTCAGAATTTTTATGAAGCTCAGGTTATCGTTAAGATATCTCACTATTATTTTTTGAAAGTGCCTCTTGAGACCTTCGAAAAGAAGCAGGTTGAACATGAGAGAACCGAGCCCGTTTCCACGGCATTCGGGATCAACCACGAGTTTCACTTCGGCGGCGTGCGGCCAGAAAAGCCCCTCCGTGCTGAGGGTGCCCTTTGCGATGATCTTGCCGTCCTTGATCGCGACGAGATCCTCGACCTTCCTGTAGCTCGGGCTCAGGAACCAGTTCTCGAGAGGCTCGCGTCCGGAAACGTCATCTTTATATATGAGGAGGTCGGATTTGGGTATCCTGGAGAAAAACCTCCTCACTGCGGCCAAATCCTCCTGCCGAAGCTGTCTCACGACTATCGTCGTTTTGTCCTTCAAAACAAGCTCTCTCGGATATCCTTTCATTCTTCTAATTTAGTCTTGCAAAAGCCGTACCAGTTGCGGCGCTCCCCATAAAAATCAAATAATCGGGGCAATTTCATCGATACAGATTCCGGCGGCACCAATGTTTTAGAAGGAAATGCAGGATATCCGGACGAGGAATATGCCAAAGCGCAAGCCGCTCAGTGTCCGGGAATGCACGGGGTTAGTGTCTTAAAATAAGACACACGACAGTAAGCAGCTTAAACGGCGGGAAAGTCCAGGCGGGTTTATTTTCGAAAAATCAGTGGATAAAATCACTCGGCAGTCTTTTTTGCCGCACCGTAGCTCTTCAGGTACTCGATGACCTCCACACTGTTTTCGCCCGCCCACTCCCAATCGAAAATTCCTATTTCATTCAGGCTTGTGAGGTTGTCGCCGAATAGAAACACCGTGCGGTAGCCGTCCGTCCACCACGGCTGCTTCATGAAATTCCAGTGCGGGTCGTCGGGCGTGGACGGCCTTATCCCCTTAACGTAACCGAACTTCTTGACGCCGCCCGAAAAGAGAAGGTCCTGCTCGAGATAAGTCCTCGCCTCGTCGAGGTCGGGGTCTATGGCGTGAGCGGAGAGCCACGGCGTTCTGAACGTCATGTATGAGCCGACATCCCTGCTTACGGAGCCTACCCACACGTCGAGTCCCTTGTATGTTACAGGCATGAGCCACAGGCGGAGATGGTTCCGCTCGTGTATGCTGGAACGCGCCTTCTGAAGCCCTATGTCCTGCGCGCGCCGGAAAACGAATACGCTGCTCATCGGAGAAGTCCTGTACCTCGCCCCAGTGAAGTACGCCTTGAACGCCCTCCAGCCCGAGCCGGGTGTTATGGGCTCTGTAACGTCCCAGCCCCGCCTTATGAAGGAGGCTACGATATTGTCCGTGTCGCCGACGACGAAGAAGTTAAGGGCGTCGTTCTCGCCGGTGCCGTCCTTCCTGGTCGCGCAGCACGGAAAGCTTTCGAGCGCCTGTCGGAGCTGCTCTTCCGTTTCGTAATTTACATACTCGTCTTTCTTGTAAATAGTGTCCCAGTCGACGCGCTGATAATCGAGTTTTATGCCGGGAATTTCAAAATAGAACATGAAATTATGTTGGCGGTTTTCGCCGTAAACGCTGACGTTCAGGTACTTTATTCCCGGGTCCCAGTCGGCGTAGAAAAAGCCCGAAACCTCGCCGCCCGGCGGGATGTCCCTTCTGGCGCTCTGCTCGTTGAAATATTCCGTTATATCCTTATTGGTAGGGTTCGCGAAGCCGTGATTCGTATAGGCGGCCTCGTTAGGCGAGTAATATCCCGGGTCCATCGCTACATAAACCAGCGTAACGGGTTTCCCGGTATTGTTCTCTACTTCCAGCCATACGGGCTGAATCCCTTTCCCGGCGAGATTGAATCCGAAAATCTGCTCGCTCTCCTGGTCGCTCAGCACCGCGGCCGTAACAGTTATTCCGTCTTCCGACTGCGTTTCACTCCTCGTCATGAATGGCACGTCCTTAACAGGATCCTTCGAGGGTGAATACACCTTGCAGCCCTTGGCCGCAGGCGCGCCGAAGGCAGCTTCGTCGTCCGACTGCGTGCCGCAGTAAGGCGAGCATCCCGCGATCATCGCCGGGATCGAAAACATCAGAACAGTCAGCAGTCTTTTCATCCCTTTCATCTTGAGCAATTTATCTCGTAACGCCCCTGCGTGCCGCGCCATCCGCTTCAATACTCAGTGTTCTCCCACGGCAGTATTATCAACTCATCCAGCTGAACCTGTTCGTCCGTGAAGAAAAATACAGCCCTCCTCCCATCCGACCACCAGGGGAGACGCGAAAGATTATGGTGAGGATTATCGCTCGTCGCCGGCGGGACTCCCCTCACCATGCCGAGCTTCGAAACATTATTCGAAAGTACTATATCCTCCATGATATAGTCCCTCGTCTCGTCGATGTTCGGGTCTATTTCCTGTGCGACGAACCAGTATTTTCTCACCCTCAAATCCGAGCCTATATCACGGCTCACCGCACCGGCCCACACAGTCATCCCCTGGTAACGAATAGGCGTCAGCCATAGCCTGAGCGTATTACGCTGGCGATGCGTGGAGGTCCTTTTCAGCCTCGTTTTCTGAAGGCTTACGTCCTGCCTCCTCTCATAGTTATAGAGACTCGACATCGGGAAAGTTCTGTACTGAGCCGTCGAGAATACCTTGTTCAAGTCCACGTTGAATTTTTTCGTTTCTACCTC
>JAGVLR010000038.1 GCA_020054175.1 Candidatus Dadabacteria bacterium | reverse complement strand
ATATGCGACCCGCGGCCGATGCACCGTCCTCTTTTTGTCACGAAGTTGTAAATCCCGCCTTCGCCCTCGGCGTTGCCCGGATACCAGTTCTGTATGGTGGAGTATTTAATCGTCGCGTCGTCGTGCGCTATGAGCTCGACAACAGCGGCATGGAGCTGATTCTCGTCCCTCTTCGGCGCGGTGCATCCTTCGAGGTAGCTGACATAGCTCCCGGCCTCGGCGATGATGAGGGTCCTTTCGAACTGCCCCGTGTTCTCGGCGTTTATCCTGAAGTATGTCGAAAGCTCCATCGGGCAGCGGACGCCTTTCGGGATGTAGACGAAGGAGCCGTCCGTGAAAACAGCGGAGTTAAGCGCCGCGAAAAAGTTATCCTGACGCGGTACTACGAAGCCCAGGTATTTCTTTATGAGCTCCGGGTGCTCCCTTACGGCCTCGGATATGGAACAGAATATGACGCCCGCTTCGGCGAGCTTTTCCTTGAATGTCGTTATGACGGATACGCTGTCGAAAACGGCGTCAACCGCAACGCCGGCCAGCATCTTCTGCTCGTCGAGCGGAATACCGAGCTTGTCGTAGGCGGCCTTGATCTCGGGGTCTATCTCGTCGAGACTCTTCGGGCCCGCATTTTTCTTCGGAGCCGCGTAGTAGCTTATGTTCTGGTAGTCGATAGGCGAGTATGTCACGTTGGCCCATTTCGGCTCTTTCATGGTTAGCCAGTGCCTGTAGGCCTCAAGCCTCCATTCGAGAAGCCACTCGGGCTCTTCCTTCTTGCTCGAAATCATGCGAATAGTATCTTCATTAAGCCCCCTGGGCGCTATTTCCTGCTCGACGTCTGTGAAGAAGCCGTACTTATATTCCTGTTCCGCAAGTTTTTCGAGGTCAATGCTCATATCGATCACTCCCTAGTTAAATTTTGTCGCCCCGCTGTCCTTGAGAAGGTCTTCGAGGGTTGTCTCCTCAAGCAGCTTTATCATCGACATCTGCACCCTGTCCCACACGGGGAGCTGGGGGCATTTCTCGTGGAGGCGGCATATCGAATCTTTCTCCATGCAGTCGATCATTCTTATTTCGCCCTCTATCGCCTCGTAAATGTCCCGGAGGCTTATTTCATGCGGCGACTTCCGGAGGGTGTAGCCTCCGTCCGGCCCGACGCTCGACTTCACAATGCCTTTCTTTACAAGCCTTCGCATGATCTTGGCGAGATAGTTGAGAGGTATATACTGCCTCTCTGAAATCTCACGCATGCTATGCTTCGTCACCGGAGCGTTTCCCATGAAAGTCAAAGATCTGACTGCATAATCGAGGCTTTTAGTAACCTGCATTTTCCTGTCTTGTAATATGGATATCGTGTATCCGGGATATGCTGATTATTACATGGTAAAAGCTACCAGCCGGGGGTTTATGTGTCAAACAAGCCCCCGCACACCCGACCCTCCCTTTAATATATCGGAAGCGCCGGTTTATCCAAGGCCGGGAGGGCGCCCGGCTGTAAAAAACGTTGACCCGGCCGCAATTTAAGGTAGAATAAACAGGTTTAAGATGTGTTCGAAATTCGACTTTACAAGACCAAATATTTCAATGTGAAGTACCTGAAATACCGGTTCTCCACTTGAAAACAAAAATCAATTTTTAGGAGGGAGAAACCATGCCTTTCGAACTACCCAAACTTCCATACGGATACGATGCGCTGGAGCCTCACATAGACGCGAGGACCATGGATATACATTACAACAAGCATCACCAGACCTACGTCAACAACCTTAACGCCGCAATCGAGAAGCACCCGGAGCTCGCTGGCAAGAGCGTCGAAGAGCTCGTCGCCGACCTCAATGCGGTACCCGAAGATATAAGAACGGCTGTCAGGAACAACGGCGGCGGACACCTCAACCATAGCTTCTTCTGGCCTCTCATGGCGCCAAAGGCGGGCGGCAAGCCCGATGGAGAACTGGCTGCGGCCATCGACAAGGCGTTCGGGAGCTTCGACGCTCTTAAGGATGAGTTCGCCAAGGCAGCAACAGGCAGGTTCGGAAGCGGATGGGCCTGGCTCTCGGTCGATAAAGGCGGGAAGCTCGTCGTCACGTCTACGGCCAACCAGGATAATCCGATTTCCGAAGGGCTCAAGCCCGTACTCGGACTCGACGTATGGGAACATGCCTACTACCTCAATTACCAGAACAGGCGTCCCGATTATATTTCCGCCTGGTGGAATGTGGTTAACTGGGCGCAGGCGGCTTCTAACTATGCCTCATCGAAATAGGTTGAATTAATTTTTGGAATTTGATAGAATTGGCGGTAACCGGAAGGCCGTACAATTTTTGTCAGCCGGGGCGGATATTGGGAACCTTGTAGCCCGGTTGAATATTGTGTGTTATATCAGGTATTTAACGGAAGAGAATTGTATAACCAAAACACTCTGCTCGACTTATTTTGTTTTACAGGGGGTAGTGTAATTCCCCCTCTCCGAAAGTCCCGCAGGATTACCGGACATTTGCGAAGATGAGTAATCTCTACTCCGATCCCGGGGCCCCATAACCTTATAAAGGAAGAAAATAATGGAGACAAAATACAACGAGTTCGATGAAAGTGTGTCTGTAGGTGAATACGGCGATTTCGGCCGTGAAGACGACGAGATTACGTCCCTCAAGTTCAAGGAGGGATACGACGGAGAATATCCAGCCGCTACCAGGAAACAGAAAGCGGCTTCGGACGAAACCCCTGACGAGCAACTCCGGCTTTTATACGTATATTTCAAGGATATGTCGGTAGAACCCCTTTTTACTGCACAGGAAGAGGTCGAGATATCCGCCAAGATTAAAAAATGCGAATCGCGGAGCCGGGAGATCGAGCTTCTGGTCGAAAGGCTCAGTGTAGGAAAACTGAAAACCCTCGCCCCACGGGGAAGGCTTAACGGGCGGAGCGCAGCCAAGGCCGGTGACATCGAAAAGAGGATAAAGAGCCTGAGTGCCTTCGTAAGGGTTTACGCCGAGAATGCAAAGAGATATAAGCAGAGGTTTGTAAAGGCCAATCTCAGGCTGGTGATCACAATCTCCAGAAAATACATGGGAAGGGGCCTCCCGCTTTCAGACCTCATACAGGAAGGGAATATGGGCCTCATGAGGGCTGTCGAGAGGTTCGACCACAGGAAGGGCTTTAAATTCTCGACGTATGCTTCGTGGTGGATTCACCAGGCTATTCTACGCGCGCTCCAGGGACAGACGAGGACGATTAAAGTCCCGGTTTATCTCCTAGAGCAGGCCAACAGGGTGTACAAAGTAAACTCGCTCCTGGCAAAGAAGCTCGGGAGGAAGCCCACGCCGAAGGAAATAGCGCGGAAGTCGGGCATCACTGTCGAGGTGGTGAAACGAATTTTAAGGTCCACGAAAGACGCGATAAGCCTCGACACCCCGATCCTCGACGGCGAAAAGACAACCCTCCTCGATTCCATTGCTGACAACGACACCGTAATCCCGGATTCACTCGTAGCCAAATCAGATCTCGTCGACAAGCTCAGGCAGGCGCTTACACTGCTCAACCCGAGGGAGGAGGAAATACTCAGGCTCAGGTTCGGCATAGACCAGCACAGTACCTACACGCTCGACGAGATAGGGCGCAAGTTCAACCTCACGCGCGAGAGGATAAGGCAGATCGAAAAGGCCGCTCTCGGGAAGCTCGC
This sequence comes from Candidatus Dadabacteria bacterium, assembly GCA_020054175.1. Taxonomy (GTDB): domain Bacteria; phylum Desulfobacterota_D; class UBA1144; order Nemesobacterales; family UBA2774; genus JADLGH01. The sequence continues at coordinate 195 of JAGVLR010000038.1, read as the reverse complement.
GACCTCCGATATAAAGGATCACCTCGAAAGCTTCCTCAGATAAGCGGGGGCTATATAAGCCGGGGCTGGATGGGGGCACGCGGCTCAAAGTAACGAAAGGGCAGCTCAATAATAGTCCGGTGTTTTAACCGGATATATCAAGGCGCGGCTCTCGATAGTAAGATCGAACAGGGTGTGCCGACGTTTTAACTGATT
>JAGVLR010000153.1 GCA_020054175.1 Candidatus Dadabacteria bacterium | reverse complement strand
GACGAAGCCATCAGGCGGCAGACTGGCGCACGCGGCCTGGATGTTATAATATCCAGACACCTCGAAGAGGTAGCGTTCGAGAACTTCGGAAAGGGTGACGAAGGAGAAATAACCCTTACGATGGATTCGGGCAAAGTTTCTCACATCTTGAAAAAACGCGCATGAAGATATCAATAGTGAGCCTCGGCTGCTCGAAGAACCTCGTCGACAGCGAGATAATGAGCGGAGCTTTAACCAGGTCCGGTCATGAAATCTCGACAGAAGACGACGCCGACGTAATTATCGTAAACACCTGCGGCTTCATAGGAGACGCGAAGAAGGAGTCCATCGACACGATTCTCGAGCTCTCCGAAAGGAAAATGAGCGGCAGCTGCAGTAAGCTCATCGTCACAGGATGCCTCGTCGAGAGATATGCCGAGGTTTTGAAAAACGAGCTGCCCGAGGTCGACGCCTTCTGGGGGACGGGGAATCTCCTCAAGATAAACGAGGTCCTGGAGGACAGGCGGCCCGGAGCGATACACAAAAATCCGCCGGGGACGATTTATGACCCCGACACGCCGCGCGTCATGCTGACGCCGAAGCACTACGCCTACGTGAAAGTTTCCGAGGGCTGCTCGCGGACATGCTCCTTCTGCATCATCCCTAAAATGCGCGGCGTCATGAAGAGCAGGCCCGTCGCCTCGATAGTCGGCGAAGCCGAGAGCCTCGTCAGGCAGGGCGTCCGGGAGATAAACCTCATAGCGCAGGACATGACGAGCTACGGGCGCGACATCGGCACCAGCCTCGAAGCAATGCTTCGCGAATTGGCGCAGGTGGACGGCCTCAGGTGGATAAGGATTCACTACTGCTACCCGTGGGGCATAACGGATTCCCTCGTCGAGCTAATAGCGCGGGAGGAGAAGATACTCCCTTACATCGACATGCCGCTCCAGCACATAAGCGAGCGCGTGTTAAAAGCGATGGACAGAAAAACCCCGCCCGCGCGGATAAGGGAAATACTGAAGAAGCTCCGGGACGGCATAGACGACGTCGTGCTGAGAACGACCTTCATCGTCGGTTTCCCCGGGGAGACGGACGACGAATTCGAGGAGCTTTTGGAATTCGTCGAGGAGGCGGGATTCGACAGGGCCGGCGCGTTCAAATACTCTCAGGAAGAGGGAACACCGGCAGGCTCTATGCACGAGCAGGTGCCCGACGACGTTAAAGACGAAAGGCACGAGCGCCTTCTCGAAGCGCAGTCGGAAATCTCGCTCCGAAAAAACCTGTCACTAGTCGGAACAGTTCACGAAGGATTCATCGAAGGCGAGGAGAACGGCGACTACATAGCGAGGATACCTTCGCAGGCCCCCGAAGTGGATGGATACACATACGTGAAGAAAACCGGAAACCCGAAATTAAAAACCGGCGACCTCGTGAATATAAAAATCACGGACGCCGACGTTTATGATTTAAGGGGAGAAGTGATACTGTAACGCCGCCCGTGCGACCCCCGTGCCTTACCCCGGAAAGCCGCCGCCCCCTTTTTAATTCACCCCGTCCCTGTCGAACATCTGGCGTATGCCGTAGGTGGTCGTTCTCTCGGCGGGGATCCTGTCGATCTCTCTCGTAAGACGCCTGAATTCTTCGGGCGGGAAATACTGCCCGTAGCTGGCACCGGCGGAGCGTGAAATCTGTTCTTCCATGAGAGTGCCTCCGAAGTCGTTCGCCCCGGCTGTGAGCGAGAACTGGGCGAACTCCGGCCCCTGCTTAACCCACGAGACCTGGATGTTGTTTATCCATCCGCGAAGCATGAGCCGCGATACGCCGTACATCTTGAGCTGGTTCACGTCGCCCGGCCCTTCCTGCACCTTGCCCTTCGAGTGCTTGTAGAGCCTCGTGTTCCAAGGGATGAACCGGAGCGGAACGAATTCTGTGAATCCGCCCGTCTCTTTCTGAATGTCTCTCAGAATGCCGATGTGCTCGGCCCAGTGATGCGGCTTGTCGACGTGGCCGTACATGATGGTGGACGTCGTCCGCATACCGGCTTTGTGGGCCTTCTTGACGATCCTTATCCAGGCTTCCGTCGGCATCTTGCGGGGGGCGATTATCTTCCTCACTTCCTCGACGAGTATCTCGGCCGCCGTTCCCGGGAAGGTATTGTGGCCGACGTCCTTTAATTTCCCTATGAACTCCTCTTCGGAAATCCCAAGAGTCTCTGCACCGTAGAATATTTCGAACGGCGAAAAGGCGTGCGTGTGCATCTCGGGCACAGCCCTTTTGACGGCCTTTATAAGCTCGACGTAAAAGTTACCGTCGATGTCGGGGTGCATTCCGCCCTGCATGCAGACTTCCGTCGCCCCTATGTCCCAGGCCTCTTTCACCTTATCCGCTATCTCGTCCATGGAGAGGAAGTACGCCCTCTCGTCCCCCTCGGGGGCCATGAAGTTGCAGAAGCCGCAGTAGGTGTTGCAGATGTTGGTAAAGTTGATATTCCTGTTGACGACGTAGGTTACGACGTCTCCGACATCCTCTTTTCTTATGGCGTCGGCCGTAACTGCCAGGGCAGTAAGCTCGTCCGGGTCGGTTATGCCGAAGAGGTGTATGGATTCCTCGACCGATATCTCTTCCCCCGAAAGCGCCTTGTCGAGAATCCTCCCGGTGTTTCCGTTCACCTTTCCGAGAACGCCGTCCAGCCCGAGGCCTCTCGTGTCCTGTATGTATAATATGGCGTCTTCAATTCGATCCATCTGGGTTTGTCTCCTCAAGCGGCACGTAGCCGGTCTCATCGACCGCCGCCCTCACCTTCTCCAGCAGCGGGCCGTCGATATATTTCTCGTTTATAAATTCCGGGTACACAGGGAGCCTCTCCCTGAGCGTAAAGCCCGCCTCTTCCGAAAGCTCTCTCATGCTTTCGAGCTTCGGCCACGGGGCCTCCGGGTTTACGTAGTCTATCGTTATAGGCGAAACGCCGCCCAGGTCGTTCACGCCGGAGTATAAAAACAGCTGATACGTCCCCGGGTTCAGGTTGGGCGGAATCTGGATATTCATATCCGTCCCGAAGACGAGCCGCGAAATGGCGACTATCTTCAGCATGTCGACGAAGCTTGGCGGCGGATACTTCTCCATTATAATCCCCTGCTTCGGGCAGAAGTTCTGAATGATTATTTCCTGTATGTGCCCGTAGGCGTCGTCGAGCTCCTTTATGGCGAAGAGGGAATCGACCCTCTCTTCCCACGTCTCGCCGATGCCGACGAGTATCCCCGTCGTCCACGGTATATCGAGCTCGCCCGCCGTCTCCATCGTTTTCATTCTCTGCTTCGGAACTTTGTCGGGGCACCTGTAATGCGCCTCACCTTTCTTCAAGAGGCGGGTGCTGATATTCTCGAGCATGAGCCCCATGCTTGGATTCGACCTCTTGAACCCCGTAAGCTCGTCGTGCGTCGCAAGGCCGAGGTTCGTATGAGGGAAAATCCCTTTATCCAGCGAAGCATCACCCATTTCGATGAGGTACTCGGCCGTCGTTTCGTAGCCGATTGCCTTGAGCGCGTTCCTGTATTCCTTGTATTTGAGCTCGGGCTTGTCTCCTGTGACGAAGAGAAGCTCGGTGCATCCGAGATGCGCCCCCTTCGACGCCATGTCGAGAACTTCTTCAGGCGTTAGGAAGAGAACCCCTTCTCCGGGCTCGTATTTAAAAGTGCAGTATCCGCAGTTGTTCCGGCAGATTTGCGTCAGCGGGACGAAGACGTTACGGGAGAATGTGAGCACCCTCCCCTTCCCCCTGTCCCTTATCTCGGATGCAGCGAGGAGAATATATGGAAGCTCGCCGTTCCCGAGCCCGGCTATCAGAAGGGCTTCTTCCCTGTCGATTGTTTCGCCGGAAAGGACCTTTTCTATTATGCCGCCCGTCCTTGCGGATGCGGACGCACTTGTCCCGAGCATGGCCGTAATGCCGGATAAACGGTCCGGATGGAGGGCATTATCCCCCAAAGGTATTAGAGTTTCCGTATTTTTCATGTTCAGAGACTTTCTCCCGCGACCCCGCAGGAAAAACACCTTGAAACGCCTTCACCCCAAGCGTATCAAGTAATATTCTCACAAACGGGCCGATAAAGTCAAGCTGAACGGAAGGTGTTAAAGGAGGGCTGTTACAGCCCGGGCCAGGGCCGCGGCCCTTTCGCGGCCGGGCATGAGGATATCGGTTACCAGCGGCTCGATTCCGAGGCTCTTTATATCGTCCGCCTCGTGGGCGTCCTGTGAGTCGATGACCATGACGTCGAGGAAGTCTTTGTAAAGCTCCGCCACCTGCACAGAGGTGACTTTGAGCCTGAGTCCCTTCATGAGCCTGTCCGCCGGCCCCTTTAAAGGCATGTCGCCGATCAGCGGGCTTATGGCTATTTTTTTGGCTGATGACTCCCTTATGGCCTCCCTGACGCCGCCGAGCCCCAGTATGGGCCCTATGCTGATTATGGGGTTACTCGGGCAGATTATAATCCCCCTGGCCTCCCTGATCGCGCCGAGAACCCCCGGCGCGGGAGCGGCGTTCTCAATGTTTCTGAAGACGACCCCCTTCACCTCCGGCCTCATCTTCATTTTGACGAGGTATTCCTGGAAGTGCATCTCCCTTTCCGGCGTCTGGATCCACGTCTCGACGTCGTCGTCCGTCATGGGGAGAACATTTATGTTAGCGGGCAGGCCGAACGCGGCGGCGATTTTCGACGCCGTCTCCGTGGCTGTCATGCCGCCCGCGCGGAGATGCGTCCTGTATATGTGGGTCGCGAAGTCCGAATCCCCGATATTGAACCAGGTTTCCCCGCCCAGCCTCCCTAGCGCGGAAAGGCATTTGAAGGTGTCGCCCTTGAGGCCCCAGCCCTTAGACGCGTCCACATGGCCGGAGAGCCTGTATATGACGGTATCCACGTCGGGCGAGACCCTTAGCCCGTGGATTGTAATGTCGTCCCCTGTGTTTACGACTGCGTTTAGAGGTTCACTGCCGATTACGGCGGAAAGGCCTTCGAGAAATTTCGCGGCCCCGACCCCGCCTCCGAGAGCAGTTATCATCAGGTTAAACCTTTAAGAGAGAAAATTGACCCCGGCAAATGCGGCCGGGAGATCGAGGCGGTAAGAATATTTGACCCCCCGGTAGCTGTCAAGTTGCACCCGGCATGAAGGGCGCCGAACACGCTCCCCGGGGATTTCCTCCCGCCTGTCCGGCCCTTCCCGGGAGCCGCGCCGGCCGGCCCATTATTAACCCCCTATGTTGAAACTGAATCCGAAGTGATATAGATTTTTATATAAATTATCCGCCTGAGGGGAATAGAAACAGATGAGTCTTGATATTATAAGGAGTAAAAATGCGTGGTTCGTAAGGGGAGTGCTGATTCTTCTGGCCGTCGT
>JAGVLR010000039.1 GCA_020054175.1 Candidatus Dadabacteria bacterium | reverse complement strand
GTGTGCGGAGGACGTCCTTCGTTATAAAATTTATGCTCATCGGGATCCAGCCCCTCTCGCCCGCGATTCTGAGAGTCCCCGAGCCCGCTGTGATACCGGCGACCGCTATCGGAGGGTGGGGCTTTTGATACGGCTTCGTATGCACGCCGAGGCCGACCTCCGCCACCGGTTCGGGCACCTTGAACTTCCACCTCTTGTTTTCGTAAAGCCCGGGCTTCGGGTCGTTCCAGAGGTTGAGGATGAATTCGAGCGAATCGTTCGTGAGGTCTCTCTGCTCGCCGGTTTTCGGATCGACGCCGAACACTTCGAAATCCCCGATGAAGCTCCCCGCGCCGACGCCCCAGTAGAACCTCCCTTTCGCGAGGTGGTCGAGAACAGCGATCCTGTGGGCGAGGACGAACGGGTCGTGGTCGGGAAGGCACGAAACCCCCGTCCCGAGGATTATGTTTTTGGTGAGCGGTATCGCCTTGGCTATGAGAAGGTCCGGCGCTGCGAGGTTCTCCCACCCCGCCGTGAAGTGCTCGCCTATCCACGCCTCCCTGTATCCGAGCGCGTCGAGTGTGACTATCTGATCGAGGTCCGAATCGAGCGTCTCCGTCAGGTCAGAGCCCGCCGGGTGAAGGGGCATTGTGAAGAATCCGATTTCCAATTTCGGCTCCGTCGCGGCGTTGATTTTATTCCGGTTTCAGGATATTAACACAGAAGATATTTTTCTACAAAGAGAAGCGGAGGCGGGCCGGTTAAATCGCGGCCGGGGACGATTTCTTTGGATTTCCGGCACTCCGTATCGTATAATTTGAACCTCTACGGTTTAACGACATGACAACTACTCCGAACCGCGCGGCAACAGCAATCCGTGAATTCCTCAAGCTCGAATCCGCAAGCGGAATCATTCTCGTAGGCGCGGCAGCCGTCGCGCTCGCGCTGAGTAACTCCCCGCTCGCGGGGCTGTACGCCCTTCTTATCGAAACGCCGCTCGAAATCAGGCTCGGCTCCCTCGAAATAGCGAAGCCGCTTCTCCTCTGGATAAACGACGGGCTCATGGCGATATTCTTTCTCCTGGTCGGCCTCGAAATAAAACGAGAGGTTCTGGACGGCCAGCTTTCGAGCCTCGGCCAGATAGCCCTCCCCGGCATAGCGGCCATAGGCGGAATGGCTGTCCCCGCGCTTATATACGTGTTCTTCAACTTCAACAATCCCGGCGCGCTCGGCGGATGGGCCATACCGGCGGCGACCGACATCGCCTTCGCCCTAGGAGTGCTCGCAATCCTGGGGAGCCGCGTGCCGCTGTCGCTGAAGCTCTTCCTGCTGACACTCGCCATAATCGACGACCTCGGCGCGATAGTCATAATCGCAGTTTTCTACTCGGGAAAGCTGTCGCTCCTCTCCCTCGGCCTCGCCGGTGCGGCGGTAGCCGTGCTGATCGCGATGAATCTCCTCGGCGTGAAGAGGCTCGCGGCTTATATAGTCGTCGGCGTCATCCTCTGGATATGCGTTCTAAAGTCGGGCGTACACGCGACCCTCGCCGGCGTAGTTCTCGCGTTCACGATTCCGATGAGAACGAAGGAAGGAGAGCCCTGCCCGCTGCGGGACCTCGAGCATACGCTCCACCCCTGGGTGGCCTTCATCATCATGCCGGTATTCGCCTTCGCCAACGCCGGAGTATCTCTCAAAGGCATGACGCTTTCCGGTCTTTTCGGGCCAATACCCGCGGGCGTCGCGCTCGGGCTTTTCATAGGAAAGCAGCTCGGCGTATTTGGATTCGCGTGGGCGGCCATAAGGTTCGGCCTGGCGTCGCTGCCGGAGGGAGCGACGTGGCGCTCGCTTTACGGAACGGCCGTTCTCTGCGGGATAGGCTTCACGATGAGCCTCTTTATAAGCACCCTCGCTTTCGACTACTCGATGTACGACGCGGCTGTTTCGGCCCGGCTGGGAATTCTCGCGGGCTCGTTCGCCTCCGCGATCGCCGGATTCCTGATACTCAAAAGCGCTCTCTCGGCCCCGCGGCAAAACTGAAAAAAACGAATCTCCGACGCAGCGCCGAAAGGGTATAATAGTCACGGATGACACAGTTCCGGGAGGACGCCAGCGCTCGTGAAAATTCTTAGCACCCTGAAAGGAATCGTCCTCTTTATTTCCCTCTTTTACCTGACGTTTTACATCCCGATGACTCTCACTTTTTATTCGCCCGGGTGGATGAAGCTCAATTGCAACTGGCACGAGCGCTGCGAAACGATAGGAGTCGAAAACGCCTACAAAGGCATGGACGAGCTGGCGGCGTATTTCAGGCATCAGGGCGGGCTAGACAGCTTCTGGACGAAAAAAGAAAAGCTCCACCTCGAAGAAGTGAGGGGAATGTTCGACACCATGTTCATCGCCGGGATCGCGGCGGCGGCGCTGCTCGCGCTCACGTTCAGCAGAAAACGCGCCGCGCGCTTCGCGCTCGTTAACGCGGCCATTATCCTTTGCCTGCTGATCGTCCTGCCTTTTTTCGGGACGTTCTGGAGGGATATATTCCACCCCCTCCTCTTCGACAACCAGCTATGGCTTAATACCCGCGCCGACCTTTCCTTCTACCTCATGCCGAGGCAGTTTTTCAAGTACACGGTCGCGCTGCTTATATTATCCTCTGTCGCGCTGAACATCGCTATATGGCTACTGCTGAGGAGACCCGGTACGAAAACATCCCTCGGCTGGAAATAAGCGCTAATCGAATATGTCGCCCGGCCTGCAGGTATCGGGATTCACGCAGGGCTCGAATTCGTGCTGGTT
>JAGVLR010000120.1 GCA_020054175.1 Candidatus Dadabacteria bacterium | reverse complement strand
GAAGAGTACACCGAGCTGGGAAAGGAGGCGAGAGACCTCATAGGCAGGATGAAGCTTTCGCTCGTCGGCCTTACAGGCTCCGAGGACAAGATGCCCTCCGAGCTTAGCGGCGGCATGATCAAGCGCGCGGCGCTCGCGCGGGCGATGGCGCTCGACCCGAGCGTCCTGTTTCTCGACGAGCCGTCCGCCGGGCTCGACCCTATAACGTCGGCCGAGCTCGACGAGCTGATAAAACAGCTCGCCCGGAGCCTCGGGGTGACGTTCGTCGTCGTGACTCACGAGCTTAACAGCATTTACAATATAGCGGACAGGGTTATCATGCTCGACAAGAGCACGAAAGGCATCATAGCCGAAGGGAAGCCCGAATACCTGAGGGACCATTCGACCATACCGGTCGTCCAGAAGTTCTTCAGGCGTCAGACCGACGCGGAGCTCGGCGGTGAAGAAAAAACAGGGGAGTCCGGAAGATGAAAAAACCGAATTACTTCAAGATTGGCCTTTTCGTTATAGTCGCCAGCCTGTTCCTGGCCGCGGCGATAATCATATTCGGCGGCGGAAAGTTCTTCCAGGAAAAGACGACCATCGAGACCTATTTCGACCAGTCGGTCCAGGGCCTCTCGGTCGGGGCCTCGCTCGAATTCCAGGGAGTCCAGATAGGCAACGTCAGCTATATCGGATTCGTATTCAACGAGTACGAAACGAAGAAGACGTATGTTCTCGTCCGGGCCGAGATATACCTCGACAGGGTTTCAGGAAGCAAGGGCAGGCTCTTCGAAACCGATGAGGAAAGGCAAAAGGGTTATCAGAGCATGGTTCAGAAGGGGCTCCGGCTCCAGCTCGCCTCTCAGGGCGTGACAGGTATCGCTTTTCTCAACGCCGTTTACCTCGACCCTGACCGCTACCCGCCGCTCGCCCGCGACTGGAAGCCCGATCACGCTTATATACCTTCGGCCCCGGGCACCATAACGCAGATCACACAGACCATAGAAAACTTATCACGGAGCATAGAAAACATCGACATACAAAAGATAACGGACGGTGTGGAAGACCTGGTCGCGTCTCTTAACAGGGCCGTCGAGCAGGCCAAGGTAGGCGAGCTCAGCGCCGACCTCCGGAAGCTCGTCACCACGCTCGACACCACTACATCCGAGCTCGACAGGCTGCTGAAGAGCAAGGAAACGAAGGAAACTCTCGCGAACGTTACGGCGATTACAGGCGAGCTCAACAGGACATTGAAACGCACCGACAGGCTCCTTTCGAACAGAGAGCACAACATCAAGCTCACCATGGAGAACATAGAGCGCATTTCGGAAGACATGAAAGATTTTATGGAGACCCTGAAGAAATACCCCTCGTGGGTGCTTTTCGGGAGCCCTCCGCCGCACATCGCACCAGAGGGGGAGGAAAAGAAATGAGAGCAAGATTCCTTATTCTGATATCCGCAGCCGTATTCGCTGCGCTTGGCGCGGCCGGGTGCGGAGGCATAACGAAGAAATACCCCGAGCGGAGCTACTATATGTTCGAGGTTCCCCCCGTGGAGAAAGTGGCGGCTCCTGTAAAGGGCGCGGTGGCCCAGGTGTGGAAGTTCAACGTATCTCCGGGAAGCGACGGGAAGGAGTTTATATACAGGGTCGACGATATCAGCTACGAGTCGGACTTCTATAATCAGTTCTTCAGGCCCCCGGGCTCGCTGCTCACAGAAATGACGATACGCTGGCTCGCCGATACCGGGATCTTCGAGGAAGTTATAAGCTCCCTCGGGCAGGGCTTCGCGAGCTATTATGTACAGTCGAACGTGGTCGAGCTTTACGGCGACTACAGGGGCGCTCCGGCTGCGGTTATGACGATACAGTTTTTCCTACTCGAATACACGCCCGAGAGCGAATACGGCGACAGCACCGGGATAATTTTTAACAAGACATACAGCTCCAGCGTCCCCATTCCGACGGCTTCGGCCCCCGACCTCATGAGGGGATGGAACACCGCGCTCGGCGAGATATACGGCCAGTTTCTGGAAGATCTCAAGCTGTACGTGAAACCCTTCCCGGAGACGGCCGCCGTAAATTAAAGCCGCAGGAGCATCCAGCTTCGTTACTATCGGGCCTCGACGCGGGACAGGCCGGGATTTATTCGCGCCTCGCTGTTGCATAACCCCCGGCGGGGGAAATATAATTAAGCTATTGTGAAACGCCGACAAGGGAGAGTGATATGAGGGTTTTATCGATAATACTTCTCGTTCTGGTTGTAGCCGTCGTCGGGGCGTCCTACAAGTTCGGAATGGACACCGAAAAGATCTACAACGATCTCGTCGACAAATATACCGAGGACGAAACTTTCAGCGTGGTGAGCAAGAGTTACGACAGGGGGCTCCTGAGCTCGAGAGCGAGAACGGTTTTCGCCGTCAAAAACATGGGGAAGGAAGTGGTGAGGCTCGACGAAACGGATACGATATACCACGGCCCGATACCTATACTCGCCGTATTCAAGGGAAAGGCGAAGCCTGCGCCGGTGATGGCCGTAATGGATTCCAAAATCAGGCTCGTCCCCGCCGAAGGGGCGACAGGCAATGCGGAGCTCTTCGAAAAGATCCCCCCGGTCGACGTCCATACAGTAATTTCATTCGACAATAAGGCGGTTGCAGACATGTCCATGCCGAGCTTCGAGCTCGATCTGAAAGAAGGTGAAAAGTTCTCATGGAAAGGGTTCTCGGGAAAAGTCGATTACGATACGAATTCATTTCACAGCATAAGCGATCTTAAATCGCCCGGCTTCGAAATAGACGGGGAGGACTCTACTCTCACTCTCTCGGGGCTTAAGGGATGGTCCGAGCTTTCTTACCCGGCGCTCGGCGCCGAATATCCGACCGG
>JAGVLR010000070.1 GCA_020054175.1 Candidatus Dadabacteria bacterium | reverse complement strand
CGGCGATGCTTTTCATACTGCAGTACATATTCTTCCATTCGTACGACGTCTGGAAATACATAAACACGGCGACGTGGATATATGTTGTCCTGAGCACGGTTATATTCCCGGCCTCCTCGCTGATGACCTATCTCCGCCCCGCTTCGGCGCTCGAAAAGCAGAGGGCGCAGATAATACTCCTCGGGTGCGTATTCGGGCTATTCATACCCGCCTCCGCAGTGGCCGGCATAACCGTTTTCAACATAAACCTGCCGTATAACCTGATGGCGCTTCCTGTCGTGATATTCCCGCTCTCGATAGCCTACGCCATAGTTAAGCACAAGCTCTTCGACATAGACGTTATTCTCGAAAAAGCCCTCACCTACGGCCTTCTCACGGGCGCCGTCGTCGCGATGTCGGCGCTCACCATATTCGCGTTCAACGTCGTCTTCGCGAGGTACGGCGGCTGGCGGAACCCCGCATTCTTCGTCGTGCTCAGCGCATTTCTCGTAATAGCGCTTAACCCGCTCAAGAACCGGATACAAGACTTCGTCGATCTCACCTTCTTCAGAAAGAAATACGACTACAAGCGGACGGTCGAAGAGGTCAGCTACGCCATGACCTCACTTTTAAGCCTCGACAAAATCGTCGACAAGATAATCACGATTATAGAAAACACGATGTTCGCCTCGCCTGTCCTCGTATACATATACAACCAGGAATCGGGTACATACGAGGCGTTCGTGAAGGACGGGAGCGACCTCCCCCCGGGGGCGGACGAGCCCATACGGGAGGACAGCTCTCTCGTTATAGAGCTCAATCAGCAGAAGAAAGAGCTTTTCAGGGAAGACCTCATCTCGGACGATAAATACAAGCTCGACTCCGAGGAGCTTATGGCCGAATTCGACAGGTTCACGGCGGCGCTCTTTATGCCCGTTTTCTTCAAGAGGCAGCTTATCGGGTTCATAGTTCTCGGCGATAAGAAATCCAGGCTGTCTTACACGTCCCGCGACGTGAACCTCCTCAGGATACTCGCGAACCAGAGCGCCATAGCCATTGAAAACGCGCTCGCTTTCAAGCTTGTCGAGGATTACGCCAAGAAGCTCGAAAAGACGAACAGCGAGCTTAAGGATATGCAGACCCAGCTCGTTCACGCCGAGAAAATGTCGGCCATAGGGCAGCTCGCCGCCGGGGTCGCGCACGAGATAAGAAACCCGCTCAACATAATCGAGGGAGCGCGTTACTACCTTTCGACTTATATGGTCAACCAGGAGAACGCCGAGACAGTCGGGGAATACCTCGACTACATCAAGCAGGAGATAGACAGGACCAACAGGCTCATAGACAGCCTCCTCAAGTTTTCGAGGGCCGAACCCCCGTATTTCGAGAAGGTGGACATAAATGCCGTTCTCGAGAACGTGGTCATCCTGGTGAGAAAGCAAATATCCGACAACGATATAAGACTCTCAACGAAATTCGACCCGGAGATCCCTCTGATAATGGCCGACCCGAACCAGCTCTGGCAGGTCTTCATAAACATCATACTTAACGCTGTCCAGGCCATGCCGAAGGGCGGCAGCCTCGCGATCGAGACCTCGATCGGGTATTCGGATTCCGGCCCCGTGCCGTCCCGTAGCGTATGCATCAGCTTCGAGGACACAGGAGTGGGTATAGCGAGAGAAGACATTACGCGTATTTTCGACCCGTTTTTCACCAAAAAGGATATGGGAACCGGTCTCGGGCTTTCGATAGCGTATAAGATAATCGAAAAGCACTCGGGACGGATAATAGTGAGCTCCGAAAAGGATAAGGGCACTGTCTTTACGATTGAACTTCCTGTAAACAACCTTAATATTAGGGAGGGAGAGGCAAATGGCTGAGGGTATGAAAAGGGTTCTTGTCGTGGATGACGAGCAGCTTATTCTAAAAATCATCTCCGACATATTGGCCAAGGAAGGGTATGATGTTCTCGTCGCGAATAACTGCGAGAAAGCGGCGGATCTACTAAAAACCACCTCATTCGACGTAGTCCTTTCCGACATCAAAATGCCGCTCAAGAGCGGTATAGATCTCCTGGAGGAGATAAAAAACAAAGACCCGAACATACCGGTAATTCTAATGACCGGGTTCGCCTCTCTCGAAACGGCGGTCGAAGCCGTTCAGAACGGGGCCTTCGACTACCTCATAAAACCCCTCGATTACGGAAAGCTCAAGAGCGTAATCGAGCACGCTGCCGACAGGTACGAGCTATACAGGGAAAACACGCGGCTCCTGAGAGACCTGAAGGAGCTCAACACCAATCTCGAAAAGAAGGTCAGGGAGAGAAACAGGGAGCTCGAAAACACACTTAACAGCACTATAGAGAGCATCATAACGACGGATAGGGACCTCACAATCGTAAGCTCGAACCCGAAGACAGCCGAGATATTCGGCAAGGAGTGCAGGGGCGAGAAGCTGAGCTGGCTCTTCCAGGGCATTAATTTCGATACCATAATCCCCAAAATACTGAGCGATACTTCCTATTCCACCAAGCACGAAATAAGATACGAAGGGAAGTTCCTCGAAGTCTCCCTCTCACCGCTCCGGGACTTCGAATCGAGCGAGATATTCGGCGTCATAGCCACGACCGAAGACATAACCGAGAAAAAGAAGCTCGAAGCCCAGCTCATACACTCGGCCAAGATGTCGGGCGTCGGGCAGCTCGCGGCAGGAGTCGCGCACGAGTTCAATAACATCCTCTCGGGCATAATCGGCTACACGAGCCTCGCCCTCACGCGGGGAGACATAGACAGCATCAAGAAAGACCTCCGCATAATAGAAAGGGCCTCCGACAGGGCGGTCGAAATAGTAAACAAGCTGCTATCGTTCTCACGGCAGAAGGGCGAGAAGTTCCAGGTATCGCAGATAGAGAACGTCATCGACGACGCGCTCGGACTCGTCGAGCACACGTTCGAAACGGAAGGAATACGTATTCTCCGGAGCTACGAGAACGTCCCGCCCATAAGGCTCAACCTGGGCGAGCTGCAGCAGGTATTTTTAAACCTCGCCATAAACTCCAAGCACGCCATGCCGGGAGGCGGGGCGATAGCCATAAGCACGAAGCTCGTCGACGACTTTATTAGAATCGACTTTTCGGACACTGGCGTCGGCATACCTCCGGAAAACCTTTCCAGGATATTCGAGCCCTTTTTCACGACCAAGACCATCGATGGCCCAAAAGCGGGAACCGGCCTCGGCCTCTCGGTCATCTACGCCATCATCGAAAGACACGGCGGCCGCATAGAGGTATCCAGCGAGCCGAATAAAGGAACGACCTTCACTATATTCCTCCCTAACGTGCAGTCCGTGGCCAGAGCGTCGGAGCCCGATACTCCGCAGCGAAACAACCCGAGCGGAAAGGTTATAGAGCTCAGGCGGAAGGGGAACGTGCTCATAGTCGACGACGAGGAATTCATTAGAGACATAGTAAAGGAATGCCTTACGAGCACCGGGCACAACGTCATCACGGCCGAGAGCGGCGAGGAAGCCCTCGACCTCCTCAGGCAAAACCACTTCGACATAATGTTTCTCGATTTCTCGATGCCGAGCAAGGACGGGCTCGAGCTGCTGAGGGAGATAAGGGCCATAGACCGGAACGCGAACGTCGTCATAATAAGCGCGCGGCCGGAGGAGCAGCTCCCGGGCGAGCTCTCGGACGAAGGCTCCTACAACATAATCAAGAAGCCCTTCTCCGTCGACCAGATACAGAACGCCGTAAGCAGGGTGCTCGGGGCCGAAACCGCAAGCAGGTAATCCGTCGGCTGGGTATAATAATACCCCTGTGACCGGAAACTTCAGATTCAGCATATTCGTAAACGACGACGAAATTTACTCGGGCAGCTTCGGAGAGGTGCCGGAGAAAAAGAGATCGTCCATAGCGAGCCACCTCGCGGAATGGTCGGGCTCTCTCGGGAAAAGAGGCCTCAATGAGCTCATCTATTCCCACCTCGCCTGGTATGAGGAAAAGGATTTTTTCTGCTCCGAATGCGGCACAAGAAGCGAGAACGGCACCGGCGGCAGGTGCGCCCGCTGCGGCGGCAAGATGGTCACGAGGTATGTCCACGAGCGGAGCGCGGGGCTCGACAGGATAATGACCTGCGTCGGCATGATAACCGGGGTAAAGATAACAGAGGTGTAGCGGGTCGTCTTTTCAAAACCCGAAGCCGGGGTATAATCTCTTTACCTCAATTACCAGAGGGATTCTGAATGAAACTTATCGTCAAGGGACAGCTCTTTCCAAGCATCTGGGGTATAGCGGAGAGCGTAAGGAAGCTAAGGAACGAAAGGCGGCTCGTTAACCTCGGCGCGGGAGCCGTAACCGTGCCGGTCTACGAAGTCGATCTGCCCGCGGGCACGCAAAAGGACGGGCTCTACTTCGTCACTCCGAAAGGAACGCGGCTTTATTTCAACCCCGGCGACCAGTATCTGATAGGCTACCTCGCCTCCGAGCTCGACTCGGACCCGATGGCGGCAAGGCACTTCCCCGCCGAAGCGGCGTCCGCGGCCGGCTGACCCCCGCTTTGACGCGATAAGGCGTTTGTGTACCATTTACTTCAATGGACGATCACGGCCACTCACACGGCGTAGGCGGCTCCCAGAAAAAAGCGCTTTTACTCGTGCTCCTCTTCACCGGAGCGTTCATGTTCATAGAAGCGGCTGCCGGATTCTATACGCGAAGCCTTGCCCTCCTGTCGGACGCAGGGCACATGCTGACGGACGTCGTCGCCCTCACGATAGCCTTCCTGGCAATACGGTTATCATCGATGCCCCCGACTGCCCGGAAGACGTTCGGATTCTACAGGGCGGAGATACTCGGCGCGTTCATAAACGGACTCCTCCTCGTCGGCATATCGGTATGGATAATCATCGAGGCATTCCACAGGATGAGCGCCCCCGAGCCGGTCAAGAGCCTAGAAATGACCATTGTCGCCGTCGCGGGCCTTCTCCTTAACCTCGGCTCGGCCTACGTGCTCTACAAGCTGAGGAGCGACAACCTCAACCTGAAAGCGGCGATGTATCACGTTATAAGCGACGCGCTGGGATCCGTAGGCGCCATAGCGGCCGGCCTGGTGATGATCTTCACCGGCTGGTACTACGCCGACAGCATAATAAGCATCCTTATTTCAGTGCTCATACTCAGAGGCGCCTGGACCCTCATACGCGACTCGTCGCACATTCTCCTCGAAGGCACCCCGAGCCGTCTCGACATCGACGCTGTGGAGAAATCCATATCCTCACACGACGGCGTGATAAGCGTTCACGATCTCCACGCCTGGACGCTTACGCAGGGGCACGAAGCCCTGAGCGCGCATCTCGTCGTTTCCGACATGCAGTCGGGCGAGGCGCTCATGGGCGAGATAAAGTCGCTCCTTCTCCAGAAATTCCACATTAGTCACGTTACGCTTCAGATCGAGACGGAAGAGTGCGACGACGCCAGCGGCCCCTGCTACGGGAACACCGACCCCGGAAAGATATAAAGCCATACAGTCAGCACTATATAATCCACGGCCCGCTGCATGCCCTTAGACTTGTAGGAAGTTAAAAAAAGAAAGGGCCCGGTGGAATGCCGGGCCTGAAATTTATCGGATTTATATTACAGAGCTTACTTCGCGCTCAGTATCTCGGACGCCTTCTTCGTTGCCGCTCCGAAATTGAACTTGTAGCCGAGGCCGTTAAGGACGCTTTCGATGGCCGCGACGCCGGTTATGGTGTCGGTGACATCGATGTCGCCGATGTGGGAAATGCGGAAGATAACGCCCTTTGCCTGGTCCTGCCCGTCGGCGACTGTGATGCCGAAGTCGCTCGCGAGGGCCTTGATAACCTTGGACGATCCTATCTCCGGCGGCGCTATAACTGTCGTAAGCGCGGGGCTCGGGACGCTCTTTACATATGGCTCAAGCTCGATCGCCTTCATGGCCTCCCTCATCGCCAAAGCGAGCTTCTCGTGGCGCTTGTGCATGGCCTCTCTACCCTCTGCCCTGAATCTCCTCAATACGGCCGCAAGACCGATTATGAGCGTAACCGCCGGGGTATAGGGTGTGGTGTTCTTCTCGGCGTTCTTGAGCGCCGGCTTTAAGTCGAAATAGAACTTCGGGAGCTTCGAAGACTCGTAGAACTTCCAGGCTTTCTTGCTGAGCGCTATGAAGGAAAGCCCCGGCGGCAGCATGAACGCCTTCTGTGAGCCGCCGACGAGGACGTCTACGCCCCATTCGTCGAACTCAATCGGGAATACACCCACGCCGGTGATGCCGTCGACTATGGATATAACGCCGTCGCGCTTACGGGTTATCGCGGCTATTTCCTTTGTCGGATGGAGAACGCCTGTCGAGGTTTCGCTCGCCTGGAAGAGGACGGCCTTTATGGAAGGATCGGCGTCGAGGATTTTCTCTACCTCGGCCGGGTCTGCGGAATATCCCCATTCAACTTTAAGCTCGGCCGTTTCGAGACCGTAGGCGCGGGCTATCTTGCCCCACCTTTCGCCGAACTTTCCGCCGTCGATCACGAGGACCTTGTCCCCGGGGGAAAGCGTATTCACCACTGCCGCTTCCATCGCGCCCGTGCCGGAGGCGGCGAGTACGAATACTTCTTCCTTCGTATCGAAAATATATTTCAGCCCCTCTCTCACCTCGGCGAAAATAGCCTCGAATTCTTTCGTCCTGTGGTGGATAATCGGCTTTGCCATTTCTAAAAGAACTTCGCTCGGGACGGCTACCGGGCCTGGTGTGAAGACATAATTTTTCACTGTTGGAATCTCCTCCGTATGTACGGTGTTGGAATAGTTCCGCAAATGGATTGCGGCTTGTTGTCATGTTCTGAAAACACTTTTTCGAAACGGCCTCTTGCCCGTAACATGTATGCGACAACTTATCCAGTAATGGCGATTGATTACGTTGCCGGCAGGACAGAAACCATAAAAATTTACCCAAAATTCAAGATAACTCAAATTACGGGGCAGAGACCTTGCATAATTTTAGATGCCGTGGACCTGAACAGGTATGCACGACTCTCCTCTCCCGGGAACATCGCCCGGGGCTGAAATCCCGATAAGCCGTTCTACAAAAGAGGCATTATTATTTAGACAGGCACAAAACATCGAAGGAGGTGCGTTCATATGAAAGGAATATTGAAAAACGTGGCTGGAATCTCTCTCGCAGCATTGCTTCTATTAGTAGTCATGCCCTTCGCTTCGGCAGCCCGGGACACGGGAACCCCTACCGACCTCAAAGGGGTTTGGAAGGGAACGGCCGACGTCTATTACCCGGACGCCGTGAAGAAGCTCGATACCGAGCTCAACGTAAGCGAGCAGGACGGGTGGTATTTCAAGGGGACGAGGGACTGGAAGCTTCTCGATGCCCCGGACAAGCCCCTGGGATACGTAATGGAAAAAGCGGTCAACGAGGCGAGCGAGCCCTACCTCGGCGTCATAGGATTCGACGGCAAGAGCCTGACGCTCGTCGAGAACGGCGACTGGGGAGTCATGAGAGGCGCGCTGGTCGACGGCGACACGATGGAGCTCATTTACGCCGAGCCCGGAGACCATCCGCTCGTATTCAGGATGGTCCTCAAGCGGGAAAAGGCCGGGGAGTAATTCGCGTACGTGCGGCCATATGTACGTTGACGGATTAAGACCATGCCTTACCCGGCCATGACCGGCGTAGATATTCTTGCATTTGAGCCCGGGGCCCTTATATTATCCCCATACGAGAATACCTAATTACATTTTAGCCAGGGAGAAATCAATGACCGGAGAAAACAGGGAACGAATCCAGGATATCAAGAAGAGGCTGACCACGCTCCGAGACTTTCTTTGACCTGCCCGGCAAAACAGCGCGTCTTAAAGAAATAGAAGATATAACCGGAAAATCCGGCTTCTGGGACGACGCCTCGAACGCCCAGGGCGTTCTGAGAGAACAGTCCCTCATAAAGAACGCCGTCGAAAGCTGGGAGAAGCTCTCCCGCGAGCTGGAGGACGTCGAGGTGCTCGAAGAGCTCTCGCTCGAAGCGGAAGACGAGGAAACATCTAAAGAGGCAGGCGAAAAGCTCGCCGAAATCGAGAATAAGGTCGAGGCGCTGGAATTCAAGCGTATACTCGGAGAGCCCGACGACGCCCGTAACGCGATAGTTTCGATAAACGCCGGAGCCGGCGGGACGGAAGCCCAGGACTGGGCGGAGATACTTTTAAGGATGTATCTCCGTTACGCAGAAATCAACGACTATAAAACCGAGATGATCGAGTATCAGGAAGGGGACGAGGCCGGCCTCAAGGGCGCGACGTTCCTCGTGCAGGGAGACCACGCCTTCGGGTATCTCAAGGGCGAGAGCGGAGTGCACAGGCTCGTAAGGATATCCCCGTTCGACGCCAACAAGAGAAGGCACACCTCGTTCGCGTCCGTGTTCGTTGTCCCAGAGATAGACGAGGACATTGAAGTCGAGATAGACGAAAAGGACCTCAGGGTCGATACGTACCGCGCGAGCGGCGCGGGCGGCCAGCACGTCAACAAGACGGACTCCGCCATACGGATAACGCACATCCCGACGAATATAGTGGTAAGCTGCCAGAACGAGCGCTCGCAGCACCAGAACAGGGCGACGGCCATGAAGATTCTGAGGGCGCGCCTCTACGAGCTCGAAAAAGAAAAGCAAAGGGAAAAGTTCGACGAGCTCCAGTCGACCAAGAAGGAGATCGGCTGGGGGAGCCAGATTCGCTCCTACGTCCTCCATCCCTACCGCATGATAAAGGATCACAGGACGGACTTCGAAACGGGTAACGTCGACCCCGTTCTCGACGGCGATCTTAGCGAGTTCATAAGGAGCTATCTCCTGATGAACTCGGGGCAGAAGGCGTCTTAGGAAAATTGCGGGGTCGGATGTGAATCCGACCTTTGATTACTTCGCAGCGGTGGTATATTTATGCCCGGAAAACGTCATCCGAAAGGCGCCGCAAATCGGCGGCGCAAAGCCTCTCCGGAGGGGGCAACCTTGAAAATCGGCATAATCGGCAAAACGAGCATAGAAAAGACATTTGAGCTGGTTTCCGCCCTCAGCAAATGGCTCGAAGACAGAGGCGTCGAAGTCTATCTCGACAAGCCCCTTGCGAAGCGTTCCCCGGTGGGGAAAGCGGCACCCGCCGAAAAGATACCCACGCTCGTCGACGTCATACTCGTTTTCGGCGGCGACGGCACATTCCTTGGCGTAGCGCGCCTCGCGTCGAAACACGGAACCCCCATTTTAGGCATCAACCTCGGCGGGCTCGGCTTTCTGACCGAGATAACCATAGACGAAATACATCCCATGATGGAGCGCATTCTAGCGGGCGACTACGAAGTCGAAGACCGCCACATGCTCCTCACGACCATACGCAGGGGCCGGAAAAGAATCGGCAGACACGAGGTCTTAAACGACGTCGTCATAAGCAAGCAGGCCGTCGCGAGGATAATAGACCTCGCGATATATATAGACGGCTCGCATGTTACGACGTACAAGGCCGACGGCCTGATAATCTCGACGCCCACGGGCTCGACGGCCTATTCGCTCTCTGCCGGCGGGCCTATAGTTCACCCTACCCTCCCGGTCACTATACTCACGCCTATCTGCCCGCACACGCTCACGAACAGGCCGCTCGTCGTGGCCAGCGACATGAAGGTCGAGATAGCCATAACGACCCAGGAGCCGGACACCTACCTCACGCTCGACGGCCAGATAGGCATACAGCTTAATACCGGCGACGTCGTCGAGGCGGTGCAGTCGGGCACGAGCGTAAAGCTGATAAAATCCCCTTACAGGGATTTCTTCACCATACTCAAAACCAAGCTTATGTGGGGGGAGAGGTATGGCAAGGTCAACGGATGAGCAGTTCCTTCACGACTGGGTGATCAGGAAGATGAAGGAGAAGTACGGCCGGCTCTACAGCGAAGTCCGCACGAACCCCGGGGACGAGAAGACCCACGAATACAAGGGCAAGTACCCGGATGCCATACTCGTCAACTACGGCCAGGTAGTTCAGATCGTCGAGGTCGAGACTGCGGAGACGATAGAACCCGGGAGGATTGCAAAGTGGAAGGAGCTTTCCGAGCTCGGCGTAAAATTGACCCTTCTCGTGCCCAAGGAGCAGCAGGCCGCGGCGAGGGACCTTTGCTGGAAGAACGGCCTCGCGGCCAAGGTCAACCTCGGGAGCTTCGAGGTCAACCTCAACATCTGACAGGTTGGCTTATCCGGCGCACACGCTCTAAAACCCCCGAAAACTTTCCTTATTTAATCTTACACCGGATTTAATCTTACTTCGGGAGCGGCTTTACCCCCTCTCAACCCTTCCCCCGCGGCGGGTATAATAACCATAATTATTGCGCAGCGCCCTAGCGGGGCCATGCCTTTCTTGCCACCCGGCGCAAATTTGTATAGGCTTTTCCCGCATCCAAGGAGGCGAATTAATGTCGATACTCGAAAAAGCGGACCCGGAAATATACGCGGCCATAAAGGCCGAAACCGAGCGGCAGGAATATAAGCTCGAGCTCATTGCATCGGAAAACTACGTAAGCGAGGCGGTGCTTGAAGCGCTCGGCTCGGTGCTCACGAACAAGTATGCCGAAGGGCTTCCGGGCAAGAGATACTACGGAGGCTGCGAATTCGTGGATGTCGCCGAAGACCTCGCCCGCGACAGGGCGAAGAAGCTCTTCGGGTGCGACGCCGTAAACGTCCAGCCACATTCAGGCGCGCAGGCCAACATGGCCGTTTACTTCTCCGTCGTCGAGCCGGGAGACACGGTGCTCGGAATGAACCTCGCCCACGGCGGGCACCTCACTCATGGAAGCCCCGTGAATTTCTCGGGAAGGCTTTACAACATCGTCGCCTACGGCGTCACCGAAGACACGAACCTCATCGACTACGACGAGGTGAAGAGGCTGGCGCTCGAACACAGGCCGAAGCTGATTATCGCCGGCTGGAGCGCGTACCCGAGGGACATCGACTTCGCCAAGTTCAGGGAAATAGCCGACGAAGCCGGCTCCCTTCTCATGGCCGACATAGCGCACCCGGCAGGTCTCGTCGTCGCGGGGCTTTATACGAATCCCGTACCCTACTGCGACTTCGTCACTACGACGACGCACAAAACCCTCCGTGGCCCGAGGGGCGGCATGACGATGATGAAAGAGGAGCACGAGAAGAAGGTCAACAGCCGCGTGTTCCCCGGAGTGCAGGGCGGCCCGCTCATGCATGTCATCGCGGCCAAGGCCGTCGCGTTCAGGGAAGCACTCGAACCTTCGTTCAAGGAATATCAGAAACAGATTGTAAAGAATTCGAAGCGCATCGGCGATAAGCTCATGGAAGCGGGCTTCAAGCTCGTATCCGGCGGCACCGACACGCATCTTAACCTTATTGACCTCAGGGAAACCGAGCTCACCGGCAAGATAGCCGAGGAGACTCTGGAGCAGGCCGGGATCACGGTTAACAAGAACGCCATACCATACGACCCGCGCCCGCCGGCAGTCACGAGCGGAATAAGGATAGGAACCCCCGCCATCACGACGAGGGGAATGAAAGAAAAAGAGATGGACATAATAGCCGGGTTCATAAGCGAAGCGTTCAACAACACCGGCAACGAAAAAGTACTCTCCAGGATAAAAGACGACGTAAGGGAGCTGTGCGCTCAATTTCCGATGTACAGGCACAGACTGACGTAAATGAAATGCCCCTACTGCTCCAGCCTCGAAAGCAAGGTCGTGGATTCGCGCCTTGCGAAGGAAGAAACGTCCATCAGGAGGCGGAGGGAATGTCTCGACTGCAAGAGCCGCTTCACGACGTACGAGAGGGTCGAGGAAGTCGAGCTTCTCGTGATCAAAAAGGGCGGAGTCAGGGAGCCCTTCGACAGGAGCAAGATAATCGCGGGCATGATAAAGGCCTGCGAGAAGAGACCTATCAGCATGGAAGTGATCGAGTCCTTCGTCTCGGATTATGAGAGGGAGCTCCAGGAGCGCGGCGAAAGGGAAGTCGAAAGCAGCGAGATAGGCGAGAGGGTAATCAACAAGCTCTACGAAATCGACGAAGTCGCGTATGTCCGGTTCGCCTCCGTCTACAGGTCGTTTAAAGACGTAAACCAGTTCATGAACGAGCTCAAGGAGCTCCTCAAGGAAAAGGGCGGAAAGGGACCGGGAGACCCGAAAGACAGCATCATCCACCCGCTCACTCTCATACAGGAAAAGAAAGAAAAATAATGCTTACAGACACGCACGCCCACCTCGATTCCTTCGAAGACCCCGAGGGCGCGGTAGAACGGGCACGCTCTAACGGGGTCGAAAGGATAATCTCTATCTCATCGGGGCTCGAATCGTCGAGGAAGACTCTCGCATTCGCCGGAGGGCACGAACGGATATACGTAGCAGTCGGAGTGCATCCACATGCCGCGGCCACGGGCGACGCGCCGACGCTTTCGGCGATAGAAGAGCTCGCGGGCTCGCCGGGCGTCGTCGCCATCGGGGAAACGGGGCTCGACTATTTTTACATGAACTCCGACAAGGAAACGCAGATACGCTCGTTCACCGGGCAGATAGCCATCGCCCGGAGACGCGGATTGCCGATTGTTATTCACGTGAGGGACGCCGACGAGGATCTCATCGGTATACTTAAATCCGAGGACGTCTCCGAAAAGAGGGGCGTGATTCACTGCTTCACCGGAAACTACGAGACGGCGAAGAGGTATCTCGACCTCGGGTTTTACATATCGTTTTCGGGAATAGTCACGTTCAAGAAATCGGACGAGCTGAGGGCAGCCGCAGCCGGGGTTCCAGCAGACAGAATCTTGATTGAAACGGATTCACCTTACCTCGCGCCCGTCCCCTTCAGGGGAAAGCCGAACGAGCCGGCGTACGTGAAGCATGTCGCTGAAACGGTGGCGGAAGTCAGGGGGCTTAAGACGGAAGAGCTCGCGCGCCTCACGTCCGAAAACGCCACGAGGCTTTTCGGCCTCGACGGCTGAAACCACGGCACCGCGGAGCATTCGGAGACACACTGTAAATGGAAAGAAAACCTGTAATCGGAATCTCCATGGGCGACCCGAACGGCGTCGGCCCCGAAGTAGTCGTAAAGGCGCTGGCAGATAGCGGTGCGGAATACGATGCGGTAGTTTACGGCAGCCGCGACGTTCTCTACGCGGCCTCCGAGCTTGCTGGCGTTTTTCCGGAATACGGTATCGTCCAGGCGTTCGAGCTCGGGATGAGCGATGTCGTTCCGGGCAAGGTGGACAGAAAGGCCGGGGAAGCCAGCCTGGCTTACATTCAATCCGCCGTCGCTGCCGCGATGTCGGGAGAGATCGACGCCGTAGTCACGGCGCCGATAAGCAAGGAATCGACCCACCTCGCGGGCTCCCCGTATCCAGGCCATACCGAGATGCTGAAAGACCTCACCGGCGCAGAGAACGCAGTGATGATGTTCGAGGGCGGGAAGTTTCGTGTAGTACTTGTTACGATACACACGGCGCTTGCGAACGTTCCCGGGCTGATCACGAAGGAGCGGGTCCTCTCGACGATTAACATCACGCACGAATCGCTTAGAAACTTGTTCGGAATAAATTCCCCGAGGATTGCCGTCTGCGGACTCAACCCCCACGCCGGGGAATCGGGCGCATTCGGCAATGAGGAAATAGTCCATATAACCCCGGCCGTCCTCGAAGCGAGAAAGCTCGGCATAGACATTGAAGGCCCCTACCCAGCCGACACCCTCTTCTTTCACGCTAACAAGGGGAAGTGGGACGCCGTTGTCGCCATGTATCACGATCAGGGCCTTATACCGTTCAAGATGCTCTCCTTCGAGGAAGGTGTGAACATGACGGCCGGGCTCCCTATAATTAGAACGTCCCCCGACCACGGCACCGCCTACGACATAGCGTGGAAGGGAACCGCCGATCCCTCCAGCATGAAGGCGGCTATTAATGTTGCCGTGAGACTGGCGCGAGTGCGCATAGAGAAACAGGCGAAATAAATCCGGCCGGCGAAAGCCTCAGCTCCCTTTCCGGGAGAGAATTACTTCCTTCCCCCGAATATGGCGATCTCGAAAACCTTGAAGAAGCAGTCGACGTCTTTGAATCCCGCGCCTCTGAGCCAGCTACACTGCTCGTCCACCGGGGCGGGCTTGTCCTCTTCCTTGTCCGGCCTGTTTTTGTAGATGTCCGCCGCGGTCTCCCTGCTCGTGCCGGGGTCGACGCTCAAAAAACATTCATGCAGATGATCGGTATAGAACTCCTCGAAGAGGCGCTCGACTTCCGGAGTCGAAGATTTTACATGCTCCAGGTTGAGAAATATCCCTCCCGGCGACAGGAGACCGTGTATTTCTGAATAGAGCTTCTTTTTCCTTTCGTCGTAGAGGTGGTGAATGGCGAAGCCCGAGACTATTACATCAAACGGCGCGTACGGTTTTACAATCTTCACCCACTCCGCCGAAGAGAAATCGGCTTTCAGCAGCCGGTGGCTGCTGTTCTTCCCCAGCTTTTCACGCGCAGCATCCAGCATTGGTTCCGAGAAATCTGCGAATATGCATTCGGCCTCCGGGAAGCTGCCGAGGAGATAACGCCCGAGGACGCCGTCGCCGCAGCCGAGGTCGAGGATCCGCTTCGGTACGGGGGCCCATTCGCGTATCACGCACTCCATGACCGACATCTGGAGCCCCGCTCCCGGGACCGCGCCCCTCTCGTCTCTCAAAAACGCCTCGGCGTTCTCCTTGACCTGCCAAATACTCCTTGCTTCAAACATATATGCCCTCTAAAAAAACTGGATATGTTCTCTGGATTTATTCCGTGCTAAGGAAAATATACCCGGGCCGGGAGTGGGCGACCGCAGGGTAGCTCAGCTGTACGCCATGCGCGGCGTATAAAGCAGAGGAAGGATCTCGCCGGATCTTCCGAGTATGGTGAGGTCGAAAAGCGGCGAGTTGGGAGTATGCTCGATGTTGATTTCTATGACCGTTTTTCCGGCCTGCTTAGCGACGAGCCCCATCGACGCCGCCGGCTCGACGACGCCGGACGTCCCGATGATGAGCATGACCTCGCATTCTTCTATCGCCTTGAGGGTTTTGTCTAT
>JAGVLR010000255.1 GCA_020054175.1 Candidatus Dadabacteria bacterium | reverse complement strand
GGGCCTCGAAGTCGTCATGAACCGGTGCATGAAAATAGAGCACGCGCGGCTTTTCGGCGGGATTAATTTCATAGGAGTAAACAGGGGATTTCTTTCTTCCAAAAGGTCGAAGTGGCTCCCCTACTAACGGGCGGTGCTCAAGCAGAAAGCCTTAGAACACGGTTTGGTTCTTAATGGAATATTCTTTTCGGAGGTATGGGAATGGCTGACAGAAAATTCGGATTCGAAACGCTCTGCATACACGCGGGGCAGATTCCGGATCCCGCCACGGGCTCCCGCGCTGTGCCTCTTTACCAGACGGCAGCGTACGTGTTCGACAGCGCTGATCATGCAGCGTCGCTCTTTAACCTCCAGACCTTCGGCAACATCTACACACGCATCATGAACCCCACCAATGCCGTGTTCGAAGAGAGGATGGCCGCGCTCGAAGGGGGGAGGGCAGCGGTGGCTGTGTCCTCCGGCATGGCGGCGCAGATGGTTGCAATCTTAACTATACTCTAAGCGGGCGACGAGCTCGTATCGTCGAGCGCTCTTTACGGCGGGACGCACACGCAGTTCGATGTCAACTTCAGGAACCTCGGCATAAATACGACATTCGTCGATCCCGACGATCCGGAGAATTTCAGGAAAGCGATAACGGAAAAAACGAAGGCTATATTCGCCGAAACGATAGGAAACCCGCTCGGGAATGTCCTCGATATAGAAGCCGTTTCGGCCATAGCACATGACGCGGGGATACCTTTCATCGTCGACAACACGTTCGCGACCCCGTTCCTCTGCAGGCCGATCGATTTCGGAGCGGACATAATCGTCCATTCGGCGACGAAGTTCATCTGCGGCCACGGCACATCCATAGGCGGCGTGCTGGTGGAATCGGGAAAGTTCCCGTGGGACAACGGCAACTTCCCCGCGATGATGGAACCGTCGAAGGGCTATCACGGGGTGAGGTTCTACGAGACGTTCGGCGACTTCGGATATACGATGAAAGCCCGGTGCGAGATACTCCGGACCATGGGGCCGACGCTGAGCCCGTTTAACGCGTTTCTCTTCCTCCAGGGTCTAGAAACGCTCAACCTCAGAATGGAGAGGCACTGCCAAAACGCTCTCGCAGTCGCTCAATATCTGAAACAACATCCGTCCGTCGAATGGGTTCGTTACCCCGGCCTTCCCGAAAGTCATTACCATGGCCTCGCGAAAAAATATCTGAAGTGCGGCGCGGGCTCGATATTCACATTCGGCATAAAGGGCGGAAAGGAAGCCGGCGTGAGGTTCATAGAAGGTCTCGAGCTCCTGAGCCACCTCGCGAACGTCGGGGATGCGAAAACCCTCGTCATACACCCGGCGTCGACGACGCACCGCCAGATGGATGAGGAGGAGCAGCTTCGGGCTGGTGTGAATCCCGAGATGATACGCATCTCCGTCGGCCTGGAAACGGTGGACGACATAATATGGGACATAGAGCAGGCGCTCGAAAAATCCGGTAAAGGACAATGAACCAGAGGTCGTTCGGGGAATCTCCGGTAGTAATAATTGAAGAGGGCTCTGTCGGCCTCGTCGAGACGAAATATTTCACCTTTGCGTATCCGCCTGACTTGTTCCAAATGGAGAACGGGCTTACGCTCGGGCCCATCACAGTCGCATACGAAACCTACGGACGATTGAGTGAAAGCGCCGACAACGTGATACTCGTCGAGCACGCGCTAACCGCAAGCGCACACGCCGCCGGAAAGCATGCCCCGGAGGATAAAGTCCCCGGCTGGTGGGACGTCATGATAGGGCCCGGAAAGGCGTTCGATACGGAGAAGTATTTCGTCGTATGCTCGAATATACTCGGGAGCTGTTACGGCACTACGGGCCCATCGTCGATAAACCTGGCGACCGGCAGACCCTACGGCCTCGATTTTCCGCTCATCACAATCAGGGACATGGTAAGTGTTCAGAAAGCCCTCATCGACAGCCTTGGCGTAAAGCGTATAAAGGCAGTCGCAGGAGGATCGATGGGAGGGATGCAGGCAATGGAGTGGGCGCTCTCATATCCCGGCATAGTAGATTCGGTCGTGCTCGTAGCCTCGGGAGCTGTCTCGAATCCGCAGTCTATCGCCATACACAAGGTCGGCATACGCGCGATAATGGACGACCCCGACTGGAACAGCGGCGATTATTACGGCGGCAACCCCCCGGCAAAGGGCCTCGCGATAGCGCGCATGATTGGGCACATAACATATCTCAGTCATAACTGGCTCTGGGAAAAGTTCGGAAGGAATCACCCCGACCCCGTATCCATGAAGCTGAGACTCGACAGCAATTTCGACATCGAAGACTATCTCGAATACCAGGGCGCGAGCTTCGTAAAAAGGTTCGACGCCAACAGCTACATTTACATCATGCGCGCGATAGACATATACGACGCGGCAGAGGGATACGGGAGCCTTGCAGAATCGTTCATGCGCATGAGATGCAGGAAAGCGCTCGTCGCGTCCTTCACGTCGGACTGGCTCTTCCCGACTTACCAGTCGCACGAGATCGTAGACGCCCTTCATGAGAACAACATAGAATGCCATTACCGGGAGATAGACTCTCCATACGGACACGATTCGTTTCTGCTCGAATATATGATTCTGACAGAATCGATAAAGGGATTCCTGAGCTCGTTTTGAGGGAATGGCCGCCGGAGCGGACGGAAAATGAAAATAGGAATAGCGCTCGGAGGAGGAGGGGCCAAGGGATTTGCTCACATCGGCGTGCTTGGCGCCTTTTCAGCGGCTGGAATCGAGTTCGATATGGTTTCGGGGACGAGCATTGGGGCGCTTGTCGGTGCGGTCTATGCCGCAGGAAAGCTGCCGCATTTAGAGGATATATCGCTGAGGTATCGCTTCAAAGACATTCCCTTTCTCCTTGGCCCGACGTGGCCCGCGAGGGGGCTCTTCTCTGGAAACTACGTCGAGAGGCTTTTAAACAAGATCGTGAATATCGAGAAGATAGAAGACCTCGGGAAGCCTTTCGCGGCCGTTGCAGTGGACGTCAACAGGGCGGAAACGGTGACCTTCACTAGTGGCAGCCTTTGCACAGCCGTTCACGCCAGCATGGCGATTCCCGGCCTCTTCACGCCCGTCCTTCACGACGGGATGCTGCTGGTCGACGGGGGCGTCCTCGAGCCCGTACCGGTGAAGGTGCTGAGGGAGCTCGGCGCGGACATCGTCGTGGCCGTCGATCTTCTGAGCAATTTTTCCGAGGACTGCGTAATGTCGGATTTCTCTATAGTCGATATAGTTCAGAGGAGCTCGATCGTCGCGCAGAAAAGATTGACTGAATATAGCTTCGATGAGTGCCCGCCGGATATCGTTATTTCCCCGTGTCTCTTGCACGTGAAGGTGCTCGATTTTCACAGGGGCCGCTCGATAATCGAAGTCGGGAGACAGGTGGCCGAAATCGCCATTCCAGAGCTAAAGCGGCTTCTGTCCGTGTATGAGCGGGGCGCGGAACGCCCCGCCTGAGATAGAGTGTTTTATTCCGCGTGGCTTTCGAGGAACCTTTCGGCATCGATCGCGGCCATACAGCCCGAACCCGCCGCGGTTATTGCCTGGCGGTACTTGTTGTCTTTAACGTCCCCCGCAGCGAAGACGCCAGGCACGTTCGTTTCTGTCGAGCCTTCCTTCGTAATGAGATAGCCAAGCTCGTCCATGTCGAGCTTCCCTTTGAAGATCGATGTGTTGGGCGTGTGTCCTATCGCTACGAATATGCCGTCTATATCCTTCCGTGTGGTCTCTCCGGTT
>JAGVLR010000245.1 GCA_020054175.1 Candidatus Dadabacteria bacterium | reverse complement strand
TCTGCACCGGCACGGGATCGGACTCGATCATCACGTTCCTTCCTGATACGGAGGAATTCGTAAGGACTTACGTCCCTTATCCGATGGGCTTTTACCACAGGGGACAGGACGGAAGGATCGACGACATAAACGCCGGCTGGCCTGGCAGAGGATGGTGGGTTGACTACGGCAGTGACCCGCTCTTCCACACCGAAATCGAGCAGGGATTTATTTTCCAGGTTCAGTATCGTCCTGACCCGCTCGATACCGGGATAAGGCCGCCTGAACCGACGCCGGCTCCGACACCGGCGCCCACGACGCCGCCAGGGCCTACCCCCACACCGACTTCACCGCCTGGGGCCAGGATTCACACAGTCAATATGCAGTCGCCGAACGTTTTCGTGCCCAAGAATATCACCATCAAACCGGGTGATACCGTCAGGTGGGTTAACAACGACGTTCTGACGCACGACGTGAGGGCCGACAACGGATCCTTCTCATCGGCCGGGCAGTTTCCGCAGTTCATACCGGCTGGAGCGACCTATCAGCATACTTTCACGGGCGAAGGTACGTTCCCATATTATTGCATACTGCACGGAGGAGCAGGCGGAGTTGGTATGTCTGGAATTATAACGGTTTCGCCGTAACGGCTGCAGTAAGGAAGTAAAGCTATAATCCCCCTCCTCCACAGCTGGCTGCAACAGCGCCGGGAGGGGGATTTCTTTATAGTTCGCCGAACATCCGATATAATATTAAACGGTCATTTGTACATCCTCCCAAATAAAAACTCGGCGGCAGATAATGAAGCATAAATTTTTAGCAATCTTTGGCTTGGCCGTATTGATAGCAGCCGGATTGGCATATTTCGTAAAATCAGGCGACAGCAAGGATGCCAGCGGCCCCTACTACGGCATCTACTATGGAAAGAATGCTCCGGACTTTACCCTCTCGGACCCAGAAGGTAAACCCGTCAGCATCAGCGCTTTTGAAGGAAAGGAAGTCCTTCTCTCCTTCGGTTACACAAGCTGCCCGGATATATGCCCGACGACGCTCGTGCAATTAAACTCCGTCACTCAGAAGCTCGGAGAGAAAGAAAGTGAAGACCTTCAGGTCGTGTTTGTAACTATAGACCCGGAAAGAGACACGCCTGAGCGCCTTGAAGAATATATCCCTTACTTTAACGAATCATTCATAGGCCTCACGGGAAGCCCAGATGAAATTAAAAAAGCGGCAGATGCCTATTCCGTATTTTACGAAAAGGAAAAGCGCGGGGACTCGGGCAGCGTTTATTTCATGAATCATACACAGACTCTTTTTTTGATAGATAAAAATGGGACGCTCCTGCTCCTCTATCCTTACGAGAACTTCGACGCGGATAGAATCGCTTCCGACATCAGGTACGCCCGGCAGACAAACGGCGCGGCGCACTGATCCGCCATTTCATAGAAGATCGCACTGGAAGCTTCTTTGGACGGTATGAGTTACTGCGTTACCGCGAATGGAGAAATTCCGGCCTGGATTGGGAGCCGGCTTTTACCGGCCGATTTTGGATACAGCTATGAAGCCGATTAGAATGGAGGAGCACAGAGCTCGGTCGCCAGTGTGGCGTCGGTAGGATTCCAGATGTAGTTTCCCTTCCTGTCTATATAGCCCATCTTATGCTTTTCGTAGATCCTGGCGTATCCGTTTTCGAAGTTGGAAGCGCCTTCGTACTGCGGCTCTATTACAACTTTACCTTTCTCGTTTATATAGCCGACCTTACCGTTAATCGAGACGAACGCCAAGCCCTCCGAAAATATCGAAGCTCCATCGTACTGCGGCTTTATGACTATATCGCCCGCAGTATCGACATATCCAACCTTATTACCCACGGCGACGCGGGCGCGCCCGTTCGAAAAGCTCCAGGCCTTATCGTACTCGGGCTTTATGACAAAGTTTCCCTGTTTGTCTATGAAGCCGAATTTTCCGTTAAGCCTTACAAGCGCAAGCCCCTCGGTGAAGTCCTGCGCCTGCTCGTATACGGGTTCTATAACTATATTGCCCTTCTTGTCTATGTAGCCGTGCTTTCCATTGACCAGGACCCGCGCGAGCCCTTCTGAAAAGCTCGAGCCACCGTCGAATTCAGGCTCGATAACCATATCGCCTTTCTGGTCAATGAATCCCCTCTTGCCGCCTGTTACAACCAGGGCCAGTCCCTCGGAGTAATTATTGGCTATTTCGTATATGGGTTCTATAACTATATCGCCCTTATTGTTTATAAATCCGTACCGGCCTTCTATGCTGACAACGGCGTAGTCTTCGGAGAATCCCCAGGTATTGTCGAAATCGAGGCTCGTAAACATATTGCCGGTTTTGTCTATATATCCCCTCTTTCCGTTGAATACAACGAGAGCGACCCCCTCTGAAAAATCGGAAGCACCGTCGAATTTAGGCTCTATAACGATCTCGCCTTCGGGGTTTATGTAGCCGTATTTGGTTCCTATGAGTATGCGTGCGAGTCCTTCCGAGAAAGACGTCGCGATATCGTATTTCGGAAGTATTTCCATCTCGCCCGATGATTTTATGTAGCCGACCTTGCCGTTAAGAACCACGGGGAGCAGCTCGTCCTGGTTGACAGCACTCTCGACGCGGCTTTCGCTTTCCCCGCAGGATACAACGGTCAGAAGCGCAAGGCACGCAGCTAAAATTGATTTTTTTTTCATTGTCCGTTCCCGCCGAAATACGGTACATGCGCCCGGCAGCATATAAATAATACCTGCTGTCCAGGCGCTTTGTATTCACTTTTAATTACAATATAGAATAATTGATCATCATACCCTGATCTTCGTGCTCGAGATTATGGCAGTGGAAGAGATATAGCTGCTCGCCCTCGAAAGGTATGGAGAATCTCACTGCATATTTCACCGTCTCGCCCGGCCATACAAGCACAACATCCTTCCAGCCCATGTCTGTCGGCATCCTTCCGGCGCCGTCTATAGCCAGGTCTTTCACCTGCTGGGGGCTGTTCACCCTCTCCAGTATCTGGAACTGTACGGCGTGTATGTGAATCGGGTGCGGCATGGCGGCCGGGCCGTTAAAAATGCTCCATATCTCGGTGGTATCCCTGGGTATAGTGATCGGCACTTCATCCGGATTGAACCTGAAATTGTTGATGAACCATACCCCTTCTATCGGGTTTGGAAGAGTGATCAACCTCTCTCCGGCGTCCGTTGTATCAATCGGCACTATAGTCGAAAGAGTAGACGGAATCTGCCTGTCGTAGCTCGTCGATTCGGCGACATTGAACTTCATGACATAAAATTCCTCACCGTTCATGAGCGTGGATGGCTGGTTGAAGTCCATATCCACCGTAAGCGGATCCATCGGGTCAAAGGCCACGCTCTTCAGGAAGACTTCGTCTCCGACCTGAGAGCCCCTGAAGTCGATAAGTACATCCACCCTCTCGGCGATGCCAATGAATACCTCTGTCGCGGAATAGGGCACGTCGAGGAGGCCGCCGTCGTTACCTATAATACTGAAAGGCACCTTCTCGGAACCCTTCAGAAAAGCAAGTTTGTATGTGCGTGAATTGGAGGAGTTTAAAAACCTGAGCCTGTATATCCTGGTCTCGACATCGAGGAACGGTTTAATCGTCTGATTAACAAATATCCTGTCTCCCAGAACACCGATAGTTTGTATCATCGGGTTCATCTCGAAAATCAGCTGACCCGCCTCGTCGACATTCTTGTCCTGAAGCACGAGCGGCAGCTCAGTCGTGCCCAGCGAAAGGTCGAGCGCATTTCGGAGCGCCGTATCATTTTCGTCCTCGACTATAAACAAACTCGCGAGCCCGTAATAGGACTGTTCTCCCACGAGTTTATCCGGATGGGGATGATACCAGTAGGTAGCCCCTCTGTTCAGGATCGGGAAATTGTAGTTATAAGATGCTCCACCCGGAACTGCGTTGTTCGGGTGCCCGTCGTTCGCGGAATCGACTTCGAGGCCGTGCCAGTGAATTATTGTTTCCTCTTCGAGCTCGTTTACCATAGTGGCTTCTAATGTCTGCCCTTTGGTAAGCCTGAATATAGGGTTGTAATACGTGCGGTCGCCCGTGACCACTTCATACTGCCATGCCGGTGCCGGCTTTCCCGGCAGAAACTCCACGCTGGCGTCCTTCGACGTTATCAAAAACGGCGAATCGGGATTGAATATCCCGAGAAAGCCGTCGTCTCCAGGCGTGTGTAAAGGATGAACGAACCCTTCCGCGGAACGGGGGTCGAAATCAGTGACGCCGCCGCCACCGCCGCCACCCGATCTGTCGCACGAATTCAGGATAAGACCGCCACCGCCTGCGCCGAGCACGGCTCCTCCCATTCCCATGATTCGAAGAAAATCCCTTCTGTTAAACTTGCTTGTCATTCTCGCCCCTCCATTATCGCTCCGCATACACCGTCGTGCGCACAGGCGACCGTAGATTAATATGTTATTTTCAAGTTTTTTTTAGTCTCTTTCAAGATCAATGCTAAAAAACAAAACCCGTGATGTCCCGGCGCCACAACCCACTAACTACCCCCCCCGGCACCTGCTTTACTGCCCCCGTCTTTCTAAGGCACTTCCAGGTCCTCGGGAGAAATACCCTTTTTCGGCGGCCCGGCTTTTATTCGAAGCAGCTCGTCCGACCCGGCTTTATAGAGCAGAAACTGGTTCAGCGTATCCGCCTTTGCAATGCCCGATTCGTATTCGTTGTAGATTACGTTTACGCCTTCGGGAACTTCGAATGTGCTTTGAGGAATAGCTGTGTTTTCCTTTATCTCAACGGCTGTAAATTCCATCCTGATGTCGCCCGATTCGACAAGCATCTTGAGCGGCAGCGACGCATCCTTCCAAATCCATGTCTTTCTGAGCTCGGGCAGCGGTTCACCCTTTTCCACAGCCAGCTTTATGTTTTCCTCGGTAGGCTTTGCGCCGGTCTCATAAACGTCGCACAGATATCCGAGAATCTTCTCTGTCCCTACCTTTTTGCCGACAGGGGGAAGATCAAGAGATACAACACCCTTTTCGTTCAGATGTTTCTTGAATGCGGCTTTTTCTTCGGCAGACAGCTTAGCGTATTCTTCCTTGCCATACTTGCTCGCATTGTCGACTTTTACACCCTGCTTATTTGTCAGATTAATAACATAAGCGAATTCCTCGTCTACAATCTGCAAATTATTCACTTCCCTTCCAGGGGTCACGCCTTTGGTCTCTCTGGCCATAACGTTGTCTTTTACGTATAACGTCTCCGTCCATTCGTAAGTCTGTTTGTCCTTGGATTGGTAATTGTAAACGGCTTCGCCTTCATACTTCACGAAAACGCTGTCAAATGGATATTCGTTTACATATGGATTGGAAGCATCGGAACCGCTTTCGTTCTTTTCAGCAAAAGAATACGGTCCCGAAAGAATAATCAGACACACTAAAACTATTGCCGAGCACAAATTCTTCATAGACTCACCCCGATCATCTCGATTTCCTCATGGACAGAAAGCGAAAGCCGCTCAATTTTCGGCCGGAACAAGCTTTACATGACCTCACCCCGGCTTCGGTGACGCTTCTTATGCGACCGAAATTAATACCCTCTATCGTCGTGTATTCAAATCCGGGTTTTACAACCATGGACCAAACGTTATTTCGATTCGGCCGCTCCGGATTTATCCGCTCCAGGCTTAGGTTTCACGGTTTCCAGTATCTTTTTCCCTTCAGGCGAATCCGCCGGGACCCATTCTCCTTCCGGAGTTATAACTTCTTTCTGAGCCTTCACTCTCATCGGTTTATACTTCCCGGTCTTGTAGAGATGAAACTTGTTCAGAGTATCTATCTTGGCGGTCTCCGACTGATATTCGTCGAACTCGACTTTCATACCTGACGGGATCTCGAATATCTTATCCGGTATATCAACATTTTCCTCTATTGCCGTGGCAGTGAATTCAGACGATGAATCCATGCTTAAGGTTACTACCTTGAGAGGGATCATCGCGTCCTTCCAGACCCATATCTTTTTAAAATCCGCCAGGGGCTCGCCGTTCTTCATTGCGGCGGCGATATCCTCATCGTTAAACCTCTCCCCTGTCTGGTACACATCGCATTCACGTCCCAGCACTTTCTCGGTGCCGATTTTTTTCCCGATATCCAGAAGGTCTAGGGATACTATTCCTCTTTCATCCATTCTTTTCCGGAAAGTCACTTTCTCCGTTTCCGTCAACTTCTCATATTCGACTTTTCCATATTTCCACGGATTATCGACCTTCACACCGCTTTTTTCCGTAATATCTATTACATAAGCATATTCTGGATCTATAATCTGGAGGGTTTCCACCTGTGTGGTTTCTTCCTCATCGAGCTCTTTCAGCTTCGTTTCTTTCGCCAAGCGGCCTTCTTTTATATATACGGCTTCTGTCCCCGTATAGGCTTCTTCAACATGGCCGTAGCCATACTCTGTCTTGCCCGTGTATTTGATTACGGCGCTTTTAAAGGGATAGGTTTTAATATAAGGATTTCGAGAATCCCCGTCCTTTTCCCCTTTTTCACCGAAAGAAGGGATGCTGAAAGCAGCTATCAATAAGAAAACCGAAATCCCGGCGTATAAAGCCTTCATCTTTTTCTCCCTTTTATCTCACAAGCCTGTTTTTCAAAAAACGGTTTCGCCCAGTTTGCGAATAATTGCACGGCGGGCTACAGAGCACTCCATTTCTTCATTGCCGTCCACAAGCCGGCTTTGTTTAGCTTCATCCTGAGCTGGACCACAAAGGCTTTCCCCTATTCACTCAATCAGTTTTCTTGGGTGAAGGCGTCGCCCCTATTTTGGCTTTCCTTTTGGCATCGGCCTCTTCACGAAGCTTTTTGCCTTCCGGCGAATCTGCAGGCACCCATTCTCCCTCCGGATTAAGCACTTCACCCGGTGTCTTGAATCTAAGGTTCTGACGGACTCCGTATCTGTAGAGCTCGAATCTCGAGAGGGTCTCGCTCTTGGCCGATTCCGAAGCCCTTTCGTCGAATATGACTTCGACTCCTTCGGGTACCTGGAACTTGCTGTCGGGTATATCGATGTTTTCCTCTATCTTTGTCGCTACGGTTTCCGAAGAATACCCGTAATCTTCCGTTATCATCTTGAGCGGTATGCCGGCTTCCCTCCAAACCCAGATCTTGGCGTAGCCGGGGGGCGGCACGCCCTCCACCACTTTACTCATGTAATCCCCGCTGGGCTTTTGGCCGCTTTCGTATATGTCGCAGGTCTTCCCGAGAATAGTTTCGGTTCCCGTCTTATGCCCGACGCCGAGAAGATCCATGGATATCACCTTTCTCTTCTCCATTCTCTTATGAAATTCTTTCTTCTCTTCATCGCTCAGCTTGTCATACTGTGCCTTGCCGTATTTATGCGGGTTGTCTATTTTAACGGCTTCTTTCTCGTCAACGTCAATGACGAATTCTTCCTCGGCGTTAACGATCTTCATACCCTTCAGCGTAACCTCCTCCCCATTTTCATCCGGTCTTTCCTTGGCGGTAATCCGGAGGGTTTTGTCTCCTTTTATGTATAACTCTTCCGTCCCGGTATAAGTGGCGCCGTCATCGCCTTCCCCGTGCCCGTAGCTCGTTTTGTTTTCGTATTTTATTAAGACACTCTTAAATGGGTAGTTATTGACGTAGGGGTTTTCAAGCTCGGTTTCAGCATTCGAATCCTGTAAAGCAAAAAGAGAAAAACAAAAAACCAACGATAAAAGAATTAAACGCATTTGCCCTCCCTGATCGTATCCGTAAAGAGATACCTCTTTCATATACGACTTGCAATAAAAACTTATTTTTCAAAAAGAAGTCAGGGACCCATTTTCATGGGTCCCTGACCTTTTATTTCAAAACTGATTCTTGTTACGTATTAATGAGCAAGGGGGTCCGGACGATACTGAGTGTGGAAGATGAACCCTTTCTCGATTTCCGTGTGAAGCATCGGGTCGCTGCCGTAGTCAACCCACCAGCCTCTTCCTTTCCATCCGGCATTCGGATCGTCGATCCTGCCGTCCTGTCCCCTGTGGTAGAAGCCCATCGGGTAAGGAACGTAGGTCCTGACGAATTCTTCCGTGTCCGGAAGGAACGCTATAACGGAGTCGGAACCCGTGCCCATGCAGACAACCGTGTTTACGCCGAGACCGCCTGTGTCAAACCAGTCGACCCAGGTGTAGTAGTGGTTGTCGGACTTCTGGTTTGTTCCTTCGAATAGAGGACCAGGAATATCCCAGAGCGTCCAGCCTTCGGGGCACTGAGTGCCGGTACCCCAGGTCTGTGCGCACTTGTCGCGCTCGAACTTGGCGATGTGCGAGCTGCCGGAGAGACATATCCAGACGTCTCCGTTCGTATCGACGTCGATACCCCTGCCGCCGTGTCCGGGAGCGGGCGGAATGTACGTCTCGAACTTTTCCGTAGCCTTGTCGAACCTTACTATACGGCCCGGGTAACCGGGGATGGCCGTCCATATCGTCCCGTCGAAGATGTTCGGGATGATACCGTAGTTAAATCCGATGATCGGCGTATCCGCGGCTCCGTCGCCGTCGGAGTCGACAACGACTTCCCACCACCTCTGCGAAGGCCCGAGGGTGCTCGGATCGTCCGGATTGAAGGTGCTCGGATCAAACCTGCCGAAAACGAAGCTGTCTCCACTCGTCCAGAGATAACCTTCCTCATCGAAATGAAGGTGGTGCGTGCCGTAGCAGGTGTCTATAAGAACCGTCTCTTCGGTCAGCGTGTCGAAATATCCGAGCTGACGATGGTGCCTTCTCGGGGATTCCGGGGTGCCCATGATAACCGGGTCGTCGAGACAGAAGTCAGGGAAATCTTCCTGCCACTCTCTTCTGACCTGTGTCGTCAGCCATACCTTACCCGTGTCGTCGAACATCGGGTTGTGCGGGTTTGCAGGATTGGGATATGCGCCCGCGTGCGCCGTCGTTCCGTCGGGAGCCGGGCATCCGAGTGTCTGGAATGAGTTCGGTCCTGGTTCTTCGTCGAAAAGGCTTTTAAAGGTCTGGGTACACCACGGCGTATCGAAGCCTCCGAGAGTCGGGGTCGGATATCTCGTAGAGAAGTGATTGACCGGGTCTACCATAAGCGTGTAGTCCTGGCCTATGTCGACACCGTATACGGGACCGTAGGGATAGAGGAACGGGTTACGCTTGTCCGTAGCCGTCTCGTCGTGTGCGTAGGTATAGAAATCACCCCATTCCCACATCGTGAGAACCATGTGCCTTTCCTTTCCGGACGGCCTCGGGGGAACCTGGCTCGGATATTCTCCTGCGGATATCCTGGCGCCCCAGTCGCCGAACGTCCTTACCATGGCCGTTCTTCCGAGTCCGTTTGCCGTGTTGTTCATAGTCCCTGCTTTTTTCCAGCCGAAGTCGTATGCTTCGCCGTCCCTCAGCCTGGTATCAGCAATACCGAGCTGGTGACAGAGCTGGCAGCCGAGCTTGGAAGTGTTGACAAACTGAGCCTGGCTCTGGAGGGTCGGCGCCCATCCGTTGCCATCCGGCCCGGTGCCGGGAAGCTCGCTGTCTTCCGGTATGTCGAGCATCGCAAACCAGTAGTTAGCCGGATAAACGAGCGCGGCTTCTCTCGGGTTCGCAGCCTGAACAGCTTCGAGCTCAACAATATTCCCGGGGGTGACCTGTATAGCGTCAGAATCCCTTAAACCGTAGCCTCTTACCCAGACATCGTAAGTAGCTTCAGGAAGATCGGGCACTACGAAACGGCCCTGTCCATCCGTTACTACGACTTTCTGATATATACCCGGATTGCCCAGGTTCTCGTGAACCTGCATTGTCTCGGCGATGACCCATACGCCGGCCTCCGGAACGCCGTTGGTCCTGACG
The DNA here is from genome assembly GCA_020054175.1 of Candidatus Dadabacteria bacterium. Classification (GTDB taxonomy): domain Bacteria; phylum Desulfobacterota_D; class UBA1144; order Nemesobacterales; family UBA2774; genus JADLGH01. Next base: position 9,315 of record JAGVLR010000245.1, on the reverse strand, counting down.
TATCCGCCAATGTCGTCAGCGTCAATTACTATATCCGGATCGGGGGTAGGGCCAGGACCCCCTCCGTTACCACCGCCGCCGCAGCCGCCGTAGGTTAACGGTAGGGTTAATGCTAATACCATAACTAAGAGTAAACTCTTAACCCAGTTACGCATATTCTCGTTACCTCCTCCTTTTGTTATAGATTATTTTCTCCGTTCGGATCATTTCCGGCTTTCCCGAATCATCGTTTTTCCGAATCTTTTCCCGAATCGTCGATAGGTTTTGCTGTAACGTACAGTCGATTTTAAAATATCCGGTAATTCATTTCTATCCACATAACAATGATATTCACGTAATAACTATTGCCATCGCGATGTAATACGATGTGCTACAATTTTGTAGCGCACAATGTGGTCGTAAAACAAAAACGCACTGCTATCACGCTATAGCCCGGGAAAACTGTATGCATATGCATCAAACTGAAGGCGTGTAAATAATGTGGTTCTGGATGGCGTAGTGAATAAGCTCGGCATCCGTCTTCATATTCATCTTTTCAAGAATCCTCGTCCTGTAGGTCCGTATAGTCTGAACGCTGAGATACAGCTCCTCGGCTATCAGTTTTACGGATTTTCCCGACGCTATAAGGCAGATAACCTGATACTCGCGGTTCGACAGTCTGTGATGAACCGGCTTCTCGTCGCCGGTATATATGTTAAAAACGAGCTTCTCCGCGAGATGCGGGCTCACATACCTCCCGCCGGTATGAATCTTTCTCACAGCAGTCAGCAGCTCGTCCGGCAGCGAGCCCTTGGAGATGAATCCGGAGGCCCCGGCCTTGAGAACTCTCACGGCTATCTGGTCTTCGTCTATTATCGTAAACACCAGCACCGGGAGGTCCGGCTGGACCTTCTTTATTTGTCTCAGTATCTCGAGCCCGTTGATATCCGGCAGGTTAACGTCCAGAATCAGGATGTCCCATTTCTTCCTGGAGATGTTCTCGAACACCTCTTTCGCGTTTTCCGCCTCTCCGAACTGATGGAGCCTGAACCCCTCGGAAAGTATTTGTTTAACACCCTGTCTCACAACCGGATGGTCGTCGGCGATAAGGACTTTCAGCATGTCGTTTTAACCTCACAAGGTATTTGAACTCTTATACTCGTCCCTATGCCGGGCACGCCTTTTATTTTGAAGTCGCCGTTGAGCTCATGGACCCTCTCCCTCATTCCCAGAAGCCCCATGGCGTCCACGCCGAACATCGAGCTTTCCGCTATCCCCTTGCCGTCGTCGTTGATCCCGAGAACGATGAACTCTCCGTTCTTCTCCAGCGTGACGACTACTTTAGCCGCTTCAGCGTGGCGCAGTATGTTGGTCAACGCCTCCTGAAAGATGCGGAATATGGCGGTGGATATTTTCGGATCGGGCATGAAGTCGTCAATGAAGGAATTGAATTCGAAATCTATGTCCGTTTGCGCCCTCACGGCGTCTATCTGCCACTTTATAGCGGCTTCGATACCCAGGTCGTCGAGTATCTTCGGCCTGAGCTTGGCGCATATCTTCTTGACTGACTGAAAGGCGTTATCGACAAGGACGGAAAGCTTGTTGATCTTATCCAGCACGGTTTCCGATTCCGGATGGTTCGCGATTCCGGGTATCTTCCTCTTCAGCCACGATATATCTATGGCTATGCCTGTCAGCAGCTGTGCGAACTCGTCGTGTATTTCCCTCGCTATGACCGCCCTTTCCTCTTCCCTGTACTGCTGGAGGTGAGCCGTCAGCCTTCGGAGATGCTCGCGCGATTCTTCAAGCTTCATTTCGGCCTTTTTTCTCTCCGTGATGTCCGTAACGGTTCCCTCGTAATAGAGGAAATTCCCGTTCTTGTCGGAAATGGCCCTCACGCTCTCGATGACGTTTATGGCCGAGCCGTCTTTCTTGAACCAGGCCGATTCCACCTCCCTCAGCTCTGAGCCCTTCCGAAGGAGGCCCCTCATCCCGCAGGTCTGGCCTATGACGAACTCGCTCCGCATGAGATTCTTCGAGGCGAGCTCGTCGAACGTATCGTAGCCCAGCATCTGGAGGAGAGTGGGATTGGCCATCAGAATCCTTCCGTCTTCCGACTTTCGGTAGATACCGGCGGGGACGTTTTCGTAGAGCTCCCTGTATTTCTTTTCGCTCTCTCTCAGGGCCTCCGCCATGCCCGCGTTGTCTATGGCCGATTCGATCTGCTTCACGACAACGCCGAAGAACCCGAGCTCCCTGCCGTCGAAAATATTTTTTTCGAACGATATGATATTTATCGAGCCGATTATGCGCTTTTTGTAACGGACGGGGACGCCGAGATAGGAGCCCACGTACGCCCCGGGCTCGAGAAAATCCACCCTTTCGACGCTGTCGGGCGTGATGTCGTTGTAAATCACCGGCTTGCCTTCGTTGAGGATCTTCCACGTCGCCCTGTTCATCTCAGGGACGAAAACGTCGTAGAACTTCGGGAACATATCGTTATTCCCGGCGTAGGCGCTGAGCGCGGCCTCTATGCCGTGGGCCATGTATATCGCGACGTTGCCGGCGTTTTCTATGCTGTGCTTTATCGACTCTGACGCGTTCTGAAGGACGTGCTTCAAGTCTATCGACTGATGAACGCTCCGGGTTATGGAGCTCAGCATCTTCTCGCGCTTGTTCTTTTTGCGAAGCTCCTCGTAGAGCTTCGCCTTCGATATGGCAAGGGATATGTGGTCGGATATAGACGAGAAGAGGCTTACCTCGCTCTCGTCGAACATCCTGTTCTTGTAGCTTGCGAAGTATATAACCCCTATGACGGTCTTACCTGCTGTGAGCGGGATGCCCAGAATGCCGTGGTGACCGAGCTTTTTCCCCCCGGGCCCGACGTCTTTATCCAATTGTATGTCTTCTATGTTGAGCGGCTTTCCGCTCTCAATAATCTTCCACGTTATGCCGATTCCCCTGGGTATCCTGGATACGTTCGTCGTATAGCTTTCCGGCACGTTTCTGTGTATCTCGAGAATAGCCTCCGTTCGGCTCTCGTTTACGAGATAGGCAAAGACCATGTCCACATTGTCGAGCGCTACGATGGTGTCGAGGGCTATTCTGTATACTTCTTTCAGATCGAGGGACTGATGTACGGCCTTGGTAACCGTGTACAGAATGTTGAGATCTCTGTTCCTGCGGTCGAGATCCTGCGTAAGGGCTGTAATACTCTTTTCGCTTTCGTATTTCGTGCCGTGTGATATTTTCTCAGCAGTCATCGCCATTTTGCGCTGCATACCCCGGTTCGTTGTTCCCGTTGTTACAAAGCTCTGTCCCGATAAACGAGCAGCCTGCTTCGGACGTTACGACGAGCGCCGCAGATGAACAGCCGCATCCGATTAAAACCCATGGCCGAAACCGGCCAAGCTCTCCAACGGTTATCGAACACAAATATCGATAATGATTTTTGATGGTTAAGTCGATTGTAGAATAAGGGGTCAGGAATTTCTATCCTTGGAACAATGATATTACTGTAGTGATAACAGCTTAGTATATGTAATTTTATTACAGAATTATTTGTAATTATTCAGACTAAAAAGGCAGTCAAAAATGGTTCGGATATGGTCTTGAGCCGTGTCGTTATCTATAAGATTTTCAGGTCTTTTGCATAAAATACTACAGGTGTTACACACGAATTTTCTAAGGAATAATTTAACGTTAATTTAAATGGCGGGGGGATGTATGAGGCCGTGCTGGATTGCGTAGTGTATTAGTTCGGCGTCGGTGCTCATCTCCATCTTTTCGAGAATGCGCGTCCTGTAGGTTCTGATGGTCTGAATGCTGAGGTAAAGCTCTTCGGCTATCTGCTTTACGGATTTTCCGGCGGCGATAAGACAGATTACCTGGTATTCCCTGTTGGAAAGCCTGTGGTGAACGGGCTTCTCGTCTTCGGCGTAGATATTAAAGACCAGCTTTTCCGCCAGGGACGGACTCACATACCTGCCGCCAGAATGTATCTTCTTCACCGCGGCAATTAGCTCGTTCGGCATTGTCTCCTTCGTTACGAAGCCGGATGCACCGGCCTTAAGCACCCTTATCGCTATCTGATCTTCGTCGAAAACTGTAAGCACGAGAACCGGCAGATCGGGATGCACCTTTTTGAGCTGACGGAGTATTTCGAGCCCGTTCATATCGGGAAGGTTGATGTCGAGGATGAGAATGTCCCATTTTTTCCTGGAAACATTATCAAGCACCTCCTTGGCATTCCGTGCTTCGCCGAACTGCTCAAGCTCTAGCTCCTCCGCGAGAATCTGTTTCACACCCTGCCTGACAACGGGGTGGTCGTCCGCTATAAGAACTCTCAACATGTCGATCTTTGCTTCACCGGGATCCTGACGCGTATGCTGGTTCCCTTACCGGCGACTCCTCTAATCCTGACTTCGCCCCCCAGTTCGTGCACCCGCTCCCTTATACCAAGTAGCCCCATGGATCCTGGCCTTATTTTGGAGCTCTCGGAGATTCCCTTTCCGTTATCCCTGATGCCGAGCATTATCATGCCGTTCCTTTTTCTCATGCGAATCGACACTTTGGTAGCCTCTGCATGCCTGATTATGTTCGTGAGAGATTCCTGGAATATACGGAAGAGCGCCGTGGCAGTTTTTGGGTCCGACGCCGAGAACCCCTCGGAGAATTTGAATTCGAAATCGATGTTCGTTTGCGCTTTGACGGCGTCTATCTGCCACTTTACAGCCGCTACTATGCCGAGGTCGTCGAGCACTCTCGGGCGCAGCTGGGCGCATATCTTTTTCACCGCGTCGAAGGCGCCGCTCAGGAGTGCCGAGAAATTGTCGAGCTTTTCGAAGACAGCGGCGTCGGTGCTTCGCTCGAGATACTTCGGCAAGCGCTGTTTTAACCACGAAAGATCTATAGCCATGCCCGTAAGCAGCTGCGCGAACTCGTCGTGGATCTCGCGGGCTATCAGAGTACGTTCTTCCTCGCGGAACTGCTGGAGGTAAGAAGTAAGCTTTCTCAGCCTTTGTCGCGAGTTTTTCAACTTTTTCTCGAACATTTTCCTCTCGGTTATGTCCGTAACCGTGCCTTCGTAATAAAGCACCCTTCCGCTGGCGTTCGTGATGGATCTGACGCTTTCTATAACCTCGATGACGGTTCCGTCCTTACTGATCCACGACGATTCGAATTCAGTGATCATGGACTGCTTCCTGGATACTCTGGCAGACATTTCCGCCCGGCTTTTTTCCTTAACGAAAGCGCTACGTTTACGGTTCTGTGCCGCCATTTCTTCAAAGCTCCCGTATCCAAGCATCTGGATCAGCGTCTGATTGGCCATTATTATCCTGCCGTCGTACGATTTACAGTAAATCCCGGCCGGAACGTTTTCATACAGGTCCCTGTATTTCTTTTCGCTCGTCCTGAGGGCTTCGGCCATCCAGGCGTTGTCTATGGCGGATTCGATCTGCTTCGTAACTATTTTCAGGAATCCGAGCTCATTCATGTCGAATGCGTTTTCTTCAGCCGAGGTTATGTGTATGGAGCCTATGATGCGTTTCTTATAACGGAGCGGTATGCCTATAAAGGATTTCACAGCCGAGCCGGGTTCGACGAAATCAACCTTGTTCTCGTCCCCGACGTTGTTGTTTACTATTGGTTTTCCGGTGTTGAAGAGCGTCCATGTCGCGCTCTCGACGGCCGGTATGAACGCCTCGTAGAACTTGACCTGCGAGCCGTTGCTGCTGAGGGCCGTAAGCGCGGCTTCGCTGCCGTTGACGGTATAAACGGCTACGCAGTCTGCGCCTTCTATATGTTTAATTATGGAATCCGTTGCGTTCTGCACGACATTCTTCAGATCGATGGATCTGTGGACGCTCCTCGTGACGGCGCTCAGTATCTTCTCGCGCCTGTTCTTCCTCCGGAGCTCCTCGTAGAGCTTTGTTTTCGCTATCGCAACGGAGATGTGCTCGGAAATGGAAGAGAACAGTCTCACTTCGCTCGCGTTGAACTTGTAATTCATGTAGGTCGTAAAATATAGAGCCCCTATGACTCTCTCGCCTATTTTAAGCGGAATGCCGAGGAGACCGTGATGGCCGAGCTCCTTGCCTGCCGGCCCTATATGCTCGTCCGTTTGCACGTCTTCCGCGTTGTAGAGCTCACCGCTCTCCAATATTTTCCAGGTAACGCCCCTTCCCCTCGGAATCCTGCTCACCTTGCGCACATAGCTTTCCGGAACGTTTCTGTAATCTTCCAGCACCGCTTCATTTTTCACTTCGTCGATGAGGTAGATGAACGCCATGTCGACATTGTCGAGCTTTATTATCATGTCGAGGGCGATTTTATAGAGGTCTTTCAGATCGAGCGACTCGTGCACCGCTTTGGTGATTTTATAGATGATATTGAGATCGGTAATCCTTCTGTCGAGATCGACGGCCAGCTCGGCGAGCTCAGGCCCTGTGCCGTTCTTCGGCGGTACGGGATGGGCATTTTCGTTTGCGTTCTTTAGAAGAAGCATCAAATGCGAGTTGCCCGATGAATTCTTGAACGGCTTTATGACACACTCGGCCGGCCTCCAATCATCCTCGCCTGCCTTCATTCCGAACGCGCAGATTTCCTTCGAAAACTTTCTGAGTGAACAGGCTATCTTCGACTTCACTTTAAACGCGTCGTCGCCATGAACAAAGGAGAGAAACTCCCTGCCCTTGAGCTCCGATGGCTCGTATGAAATCAGTTCCCCCAAGTTCGGGCTGACGTATACGAACCTTCCTCCCACGCCTATTTCGCATACAACGTTTTCCGTCATATCCAGGAGGGCATTGAGCTTGTTTTCGCTGTCTATGAGCCCGTCTTTATAAAAATTCCGCCTGCCGATTTCCTGCACCGTGCCGGCTAAAGCGTACGGTTTTCCCTCGGCATCCCGGAGGCATATGCTGTTGACGATGACCGGTGTGATTTCTCCGTCCTTGCATATGAATTCCTTCTCATAGCTTACAGTGCGTTCCGTTGCCAGAAGCTCATTTACTATTCCCGTCTCTAAGTCGAAATACTCGCTGGGAGTAATATCCCTGAACGTTTTTTCGTGAATTATCTCTTCGCGGGTATATTTGGTTATTCTCAGGAATGCTTCATTAACGTCAATGAATACACCTTGCAAGTCTACAAAGCCCATTGCAATTTCAGAAGTGCTGAAGAGCTTGTTAAATACGGCTAGCGTCAACTCACCCATGATTGATTGACCAGAGACAACCCCCTAACCCCACTCCCTATGAATATGAATTATCACATATGACTACATAAATCAAGAGAAAATTACCACGCATGGCTGCCCGTATGGGTTACGTGCGTGTAGTCTCGGGCAGGAGAGAGTAATAATTTATCAAGTGTATGCGAAAGACGCACGCCATCGTCTTGCCGCAATTCCGTGTGACCTTTGAATCCCCTCAATTCAGACAGTGCACTTTAAAAATGGTCGGGGTGAGAGGGATCGAACCTCCGACTTCGGCGTCCCAAGCGCCGCGCGCTACCAGGCTGCGCTACACCCCGACCGGGAAGCACAAGTATACCTATGCAAAGGAAAACAACAAGGTCCGCAGCGCCGGAGCGGAGTTCACTGTTACTGTGTAAAGATCAGCGGCCTGATATCAATCCATCTCAATCATTCGCGTCAAAATGAGGCAGTCTCTTCCCGACTAAAACATGAAGCTATTTCATGCCCTTCATATGCTGTATGTACCCTTCCCTGCCGGAGCCTATCTTGTACGTCGAATACCCTATTGGATTCTTTTCGTAGTATTTCTGATGGTACTCCTCGGCGGTATAAAACTCCATCGCGGGCCGAATAGACGTAGCTATCGGCGCTTTATACCTTCCTGACTCCCCGAGTTTTTTTTTCGACTCCTCGGCAATCTTTTTCTGTTCTTCGTCGTGATAGAAGATGGCCGTCATGTAGTGCCTCCCCCTGTCGACGAACTGGCCTCCGTCGTCAGTCGGATCTACATTCAGCCAGAAAACATCGAGGAGCTGCTCGAAGGAGACCCGGCCCGGATCGTAAACTACCTCTATGGATTCGAGATGATTCGTCCTGCCGTAGCAGACGTCGTGGTAATTCGGGTTCTTCTCCGTTCCGCCCGTGTAGCCGACCGTCGTCGATACGACGCCAGGTATGGCGTCGAACGGGGGCTGCATGCACCAGAAACAGCCGCCCGAAAAAGTCGCCTTTTTGTATTTCCCGCCGTTCTCTTCCATTCTCGCCTTCGTTAAAAATGTTATGTATTAAAGTATAGTGGCCGCAGCGAAAGAGACAAGAAACCCGGCTCGCACCCGATTGTATGTCGATTTACTTATAGATTCACGGATGAAATCGCAGCGGTCAGAGTCCGGGCGGCGTCCGGCTCTTCCCGGAGCCTGCCCTGTCTTCGTAGAGAGGTCTTTGCGGCTTTTTCGGAGGATTGTTCTCAAGAAGCTCGAGGACGACATTCACAGCCTTGTCGATCTGAGGGTCGGGCGAATCATTTATATTCTCCGGCAGGTCCTCGACCACATAGTCCGGCTCGACGCCGTACCCCTCCACTTCCCACTTGCCGTCCGAGTTCCAGAACGCGTAACTCGGCGCGGTGACGAATCCACCGTCTATGAGCCCGGGATTCCCGCCTATGCCTATGAGGCCGCCGAGCGTGCGTGTCCCGACGAGCGGGCCGAGCCCGGTCTTCCGGAAGTAATAAGGGAACGCATCTCCTCCCGACCCGGACCAGCCGTTTATAATCATGACTTTCGGGCCGACGTTCGACACAGCAGGCGTTTTTGAGTCCTTGAAATCCCTCGTCGCCCAGTAGTTCAGCACCCGCCTGTTAAGAAGCTCGATAAAGCGGTCGGGCACCTGTCCGCCGCCGTTGAATCTTTCGTCGATTACGAGGGCTTCCTTGTCGGCCTGCGGCACGAACTGCCTTACGAGCTCGTTCTGTCCCTGCCAACCTGTATCGGGAACGTATACGTACCCCACCCTGCCGTCAGTCATCTTATCGACTTTTTCGAGATTGGCTTCGACCCATTCCAGATACCGGAGTCTCCTGTCTTCGGCCGTAGAGATGAGCTTTATGTTTACGTCACGCGCGTCTTTGCCGTTCGGGTTTTTAGCAACGGTCAGCGTTACGACGTCACCCGTCGGCGCGGCGAACGCCTCCCACGGGTCTTTGGTTACGTCCGGTTTACGGCCGTTGACGGCGATGAGGTAATCCCCCTCCTCGACGCCGAGACCGGGCTGGCCGAGGGGCGAATAAGCATCCGGGTTGAGCTTCCCGCCGGTGTATATCTTTTTTATTCTGTATGCCTTGCTTCCGGCTTCGA
>JAGVLR010000218.1 GCA_020054175.1 Candidatus Dadabacteria bacterium | reverse complement strand
TCTCCTGGCGAGATACATGGCTATCTGCCTTGGGGCGGAGATGTTCTTCTGCTTCTTCGCGGATTTTAGATCCTGCACCCTGAGGCCGTGGTAGCCGGCTACTTCCTTTTGTATGCTCTCGATGCTGAGGAACTTTCTGTCGTGCTGCTTCAAAATGTTCTTGAGGACTTCCTTCGCGAGGTTGAGAGATATTTCGGTGTTGAGGAGCTTCGCATGGGCCATGATGTTGGTCAGTGTCCCTTCGAGCTCCCGGATGTTGGATGTCGTGTTCTGGGCCAGGTAAAGGGCAACCTCGTTAGGAAGCGCCGTTCCTTCGGATTCGGCCTTGTTCTTTATGATGGCTATTCGGGTTTCCGTCTCGGGCGGCTGTATGTCGGTGATGAGACCCCATTCGAATCTGGACCTTAGCCTTTCCTCGAGATAGGACATGTCCTTCGGCGATTTATCGCTCGAAAGGACTATCTGCTTCTTCGATTCGTAGAGCGTGTTGAATGTATGGAAGAACTCCTCCTGCGTGCTTTCCTTTCCGGCGATGAACTGTATGTCGTCTATCAGGAGAACATCGCAGCCGAACCTGTAGCGGTTCCTGAATTCCTCCATCTTGTTCGACTTGATGCTGTTTATGACCTGGTTTGTAAAATGCTCGGCCGATATGCAGCAGACGCGCGCCATGTTCGACGTGGATTTTATTATGTGATTCCCTATCGCGTTTATGAGGTGCGTCTTACCGAGCCCGACGCCGCCGTATATGAAGAGAGGGTTATACGCCTCTCCCGGCTTTCTCGCGACTGCCGTAGACGCCGCGTGGGCGAACTGGTTACTTGGTCCGACTATAAACCTGTCGAAGGTGTAGTTCGGGTTGAGGACGCCGGTAAAGAGCTTTGAGGTCTTTCCATCCCTTTCGGATTTCTGATCTTCCCGCTCCTTTTTTTCCTGGGAGGCGGGAGCCCTGTCGTGCTCGGCGACTATCGAAACCTCGAGCCGCTTCCCGCATACTTCGTTTATAGTATCGCCTATGAAGTCGAGGTAGTGATTGTTTATCCAGTCCCTGTCGAACTCGCTCCCGGCGGCGAGAGTTATAGAGCTCTCGGTTTCGGAGATAGGCTTAAGCGGCGCGAACCAGAAAAAGACCTGAGGGTTAGACTTCTTTTTAATCCTTTCGAGGACACTGTCCCAGGACCCGGGACCGGCGCTTTCGGCGACGGATTTCTGGTGAGGTTTAGATGAGCGTATGGACTTGCTCATGAACTGCTCAAGTCCTTTTCCGTCGTCTTTTTGCCTGCTGAAGATCGTTCTCATATTATGTTTAAGGGGCGTACGTTTAGTGGCCAATTGTCTATCATTCCTCCATCTTGAAAACGGCAATTTGTCCACAATCCATCAACAGCCTGTGGACAAATTCTAGTGCTGGTTTGTATGTGAATTAAGCCCCACCTTAATCCGTACGGTACATCCTAACAGATGCCGAAAGACATTGTCAAGTTTTATTTTTTTATCTAGTAATTGCAGCTAGTTGTGTAAAAATGTCAAGATGATGAGTGTATATGCGCTGTATGACCGTAAGGTACCCTTGCGACATCATTTTCGAGTGTGGATAATCGGCCCCGGAAACGCAAGAGACCGGAAGAAAAGGAGATTTTACGGGCCCTCCCCGGATCTGTGGATATCCTCACGGACGCGCGGGCCCGGGACCCGAATCCGGCTGGCTTTCCCTTGCGGCCAGTATCCCCTTTTCGACGTCGACGCGCGAGAGTATAAAAGCCCCGATGATGAAGAACGCGATGAGTGAGAAAATGCTCAGGCGGCTCGAGCCCATTGTCTGGGAAACGACCGCGAAAACCAGGGGTCCGACTATGCCTGCGAACTTTGAGCTCATTCCGTAAAATCCGAAAAACTCCGCAGTTTTATCCCGTGGCAGCATCGAGCCGAACATCGAGCGGCTGAGGGCCTGCGTCCCTCCCTGCACCGTGCCTACGAGAAAGGCGAGTATCCAGAAATGGACTGCGTTCTCCATGAAGTACCCGCCGATTGAAATCACCGTATAAACCGCGAGCCCGAGGAGAATCGAGTTCTTTGTGCCTATGATACCCGCGAGCCTTCCGAAGGCGAAGGAGAACGGTATTCCGACGAACTGGGTCATGAGGAGAGCACCTATGAGCGCCGTCTGGCTTATGCCTATCTCGGCGCCGTAAATCGTAGCCATCTTGATTATTGTCCCTATGCCGTCGTTATAGACCCAGAAGGCGGTGAGGAAGAGGGCGAGCTCCCTGTATTTCCTGAGCTCTTGGAAGGTTTCGGCGAGCCTCCTAAATCCCGCCGTCAGTGGGTTTACGCCGCGCAGGCCCTTGCCCCCGCCCGGGGGTTCCTTTACATTGAGAATGAGGGGGATCGTAAAAACCGCCCACCAGACGGATACCGTCAGGAAAGAAAGCCTCGTCGCGAGGAGCTTATCGGACATGAGCTCTATCATGGCGATGTCGATAGCCAAAAGGATGCCCCCGCCCGTGTAGCCGAATATGTAGCCCTTTATGGATACACGGTCCATCTCCCCGGGCTTCGCCACGTGGGGAAGCATCGAGTTGTAGAAAACCTCGGAGACCGTAAAGCCTATATTTCCGAATATGAAAAAGAGGGAGGCCATGAGCCAATCCCCTGTCTCGATGAAATATAGAAGCGCCGTCGAAAATATTCCGAGCGCCGCGAATAGAAGGAGAAGACGTTTTTTTATGCCGGAGTAATCGGCTATAGCGCCCATGACCGGGGATAGTATGGCGGCTATGAAAAGGGTTATGACGGTCGTGTATCCCCAGTATGCGGTTGCGATGTGGCTTTCGAGGTTTGAGGCCGCGACCTGGCTGTAGTAAACGGGCAGGACGGCCGAGATGACGACGGTGGCGAAGGCCGAGTACGCCCAGTCGTACATGCACCAGCTGAGGGTTTCTCTTTTTTTACTCCTGTCGTCGGTTTCGATCATTTCTGTAAAGATTCTAAGGGCGGACGGCGGGCATGCCTCCATCCCGGTTTTGCGAGTATTATTATTGGAAATGATTCAAAATGAAAGGCGGGAACCGCATTGACCGCCGTCGTCATATTCCTCGTCCTGTGGACGCCAGTCTCACTTTTTGCCCTTTATACACTGCCCGAATCTTTTGGCGTTCAGGGAAGGCTCGGCCTCGGGATTATGATTTGGCTCATCAGCGGCCTCCTCGGCTTTTATTACCTCGCGGCCAGAAAGTGGCGCTAAAATCCCCGGATTTATTTAAAATTGCTACATCCCCAGAATGCTTCGTAGCCCAGGATCCTGGAATTTAATTCTATATGGTAATTATTTCCGCCTGATAATCACTTGTATTTAGTCCTGTTCTGTGCCATAATTTTAATGACAAGGGCAGGGGCCGGAAGGCACTCTGGCACATTAATCATACAAGGAGGCTATTATGCTGAGCAAAGAAATACAGGACGCCCTAAATGATCAGATCAAAAATGAATATTTCGCATCTTATACATATCTCTCGATGGCGGCGCACTGCGAGTCGCTGAATCTCACAGGGTTTGCCAAATGGCTCAGGAAGCAGAGCCAGGAGGAGCTCCAGCATGCGATGAAGCTCTTCGATTACATCGTCGACAGGGACGGGCAGGTCGTGCTCCAGGGCATCGAAAAGCCCCAGTCGAAGTTCAAGTCGCTCGTCGACATCTTCCAGCAGGCACTCGACCACGAAAGAGAAGTCACGGGGATGATAAACAAGCTCTACGAGAAGGCCTTAAGCGAGAACGACCACGCGACTGTGGTCGCGCTTCAGTGGTTCATACACGAGCAGGTTGAGGAAGAAAAGTCTGCGACCGAAATCCTCGACAAATTGAAACTCGCGGGCGACAACAGCTCCGCGATACTCCTTCTCGACTCCCAGCTCGGTCAGAGGAACTGATGCCGGGACGCTCCTTTGCGGCCTGATTTGAAAACAACCTTTCGCACGGGGTGGGGAAGCCCCCGCCTCGTGCCAAGCCTTTAAATTAGCGTGGGTGTACTATCCGGCTCAGACGCGGCTTTCGGGTGTTATAATCTCGCCCGGCCAATCAGGGTCTATATTTCCCGACCGTAGCCATTTCAGCGGGATGTGCCAGAGCTTCTCTTCGAACCTGCTGTTGAAGAACGGGAAGTGGCCTATGGAAGGCTCTCCGATAGATGCGGGTGATATTCTGAGATGGGTCCGCCGACTCCCGGTGTAATATGCGAGGAGGCGTTCTGTGGCCGGTATGGTGCCGAATTCGTCGTCCGTGACGCTCACAGCGAGGGTAGGGGCAGTGAGCGCAGCGAACAGGTCGAGTATGGCGCGCTTGTCGGGATAGCGTGCGGCCCAGCTGCTACCAGGGACGTCCTCGAAGCGCGGCCGGCTGTAAGCCCAGTCCTTGACGACGCCCCTGGGCGTGTCTTCGAGCCATCCGAATTTCTTCCCGGGAAAATAACCGAATAGGCGAGTCGCGAGCGGCATCACGACGTGCCATTTTGCAAACATACTGGCGCGCTCACGAGGCGCATAGTCGGGCCAGTACGCGTACTGTGCGCCCATCGTGAAGACCCGGCGGATGAGGTGATTAGATTCTGCGAAACCAATGAGGAATCCGCCGACGCTATGCGCTGCGACGTCTATCGGACGGCCTGGAAAGGAATCCGCCGCGAACCTTATGACGGCGTCGAAATCAAGGCCGCCCCAGTCGATCCATCCTGCATCGAATCCTTTCAGAGTGGCCGGCCGGGATTCGCCTATGCCGCGGTA